>CAZCCA010000008.1:0-13622 GCA_964497215.1 uncultured Candidatus Peribacteria bacterium
AGAATAAAGTATAAGTTATATAATAGCTTTACATATTTTTAAAATATTTTTTAATTAATTTATAATAAATTATTTTTTAATAGGATATAAGTATTTAACTGAAACTATTTTCCAGTTTGGATCATTTTTTTGAAGTAATTCTAATATTCATTTAAAATGAAGTAATCAGTATGTAGCATAGATTTTTTTGTATTTTGAATTTATTATTTCATTAGCTATTACTTTGTTTCTTTCTCATAATATAACTTCAAATAATTGTTTATTTGCAAAATTATTAGTTAATATTTCTTGAATTTTATCACTTCAAATTAAAAAGTTTAGTATTGCTTGATTTATATAAACTAGTATTTGTAGTTCTTTATCATTTAATTTTGATAGAGTATCAATTATTTTTTTATTTGCATCTATAGGTATTTTTGTTTGTTGGTTTTGATTTGGATTATTTTGTATTTTTTTATCATATAGTTTCATTATTTGATCTATATTTATATCTACATTGAAATCTAAATCATTAACAAGTCCTAAAAATAAACTATTATCTTGATTTACTACTCAATAAAGTTTTGAAAAATTTTTATACAAATTTTTATCAAACTTTATTCATATAGCTTGATTAAATTTTTCATGATTTTCTTTAGTTCATGATTTTACTCATTCGAAAAAGTATACATATCATTCTTTTTTAGCATTTATTAAATTATTTTTTACTTGATTGTAGAAATCTTTAGTTGCTATATGACTCATAGTTTGAAATTTTACTATTTTTTCTCAGTTTGAAATAGTATATTCAGGCATTACAGCAGGATATATATTATTTGAAATATATGCTAATGTTCATATTAAAGTAGTAAAAAATAAAAGTAAAATACTAATTCTATATAAAAAATAATTTATAAAATCATTTGATGATAATTGTGTTTTTTTTCTAAGTTTTGACCAAAGTATATGTAAAAAATAAAAAATTACAGTGTATGTTATTAACAATAGAGTAAATTCTAAAACTCAAACTATTCAGTTTATATAAAATATTATAATTCAAAATACTCATAGTATTATATATGTAATTAAATTTTTATAATTCATTTTTTATTTGTTATTTTTTAGTATTTTATTAAATATATACATTATTTTTGATTTTAATAATTTTTTTTTATAATGAAAACATAATTTTAAATTTAATTTTAATTATATGAAATATGTTTTATCATTAATTAGTTTTTTACTTGTTTGATTATTTTCTTTTGCTTTTGTATGAGAAGTTTCTGCAAATCCTGTTTTTAAAAATACTACAAATCAAATACCTTATTGTAAGTGAGGAGATTGTTGACTTCAAGAATGAATAGATGCAGTTAAAAATATAGATGATCTATCAAAAGAAGAAGATGCTGCAACTTATGTTACAAAAGTTGTTAGTTATATTATTACTTTTACATATTTAATTGCTGTTATTTTGATAATCTATGCTTGATTTAATCTATTAATTTTAAGTTGAGATGAAGAAAAAGCAAAAAAAACAAAGACTATGATTTTGTATGTAATTATTTGAATATTACTTATATTCTTAGCTTGACCAATAGTAAATTTTGTAGTAAGTGCTATTACAAAATAAAAATTATTTTAAATAAGACTGATTTTAATTATAAAGTCAATCTTATTTTTTGTTTAAATAAATATTTTATGATAAAATTTAAGTATTAAATATATAATTTATTAAATATGGAAGAAAAAATTGGAGAAAAAGTTAATATTTTAAAAATAAAAAAATGAAATTCTAAATCTATGTTTTTTTTAATAATAGTTATTTTATTAACTATTGCTATGAATTTTTATAATAATAGTATAAAAAATGATATAGAAAATATCAAATCTGAAATATCTGTTATAGAGTCTAGTATAAAAGATGTAGAAAAAGATAAAAAAATACAGATTTATTCTTTGCTTGAATTAAATGCAAATGTAATAGATGCTTATAAAAAAAATAATAAGATAACAAGATATATAAATCATATGAATGTTATTCAGGCTAAGTATGATTTAGTTTTTAAATGATTCACTTTTAGTAATTGAGAATTATCTACTTCAGTAGAAATTATTTCAGATGATAAAGCTATTGCATATCAAAAAACTAGAGATTTTTTGAGAGATTATAGAAGAGATAAAAAAGCATTATTTGATTTAGATTTTGTAAATCAAATAACTTGAATGGATGATATGAAGTTTAAAGTCAATTTTAAAATTAAAAATTAATTACTAAAATATAAAAATTATGTCAATTTATAATAAAAATAATAAGTTTATAACTTATTTAATAATATTAACTACATTATTTATAGTTGTATTATTTACAAAAAATCAAATTATTATGATTCAAGAAAATAATGATTTGAGGGATAGTTATAGTATTAAATTAAAAGATACAAAAGAAAAATTAAAGGCAATAAATGAAAAAAAAGCTATGTTAAATGAGTCTTCTGAAAATATAGATAAATATGATTTAGTTATAAAAGAAGATGAACTAATTGATTATTTATATTGATATATAGAAGAGTCAAATAGAAAAAATGGAGTTTCAATTATAAAAAGTATAAGTATAACAGAACCAAAAGATACAGAGCTTGGTTTTAAAGAAACACAAATAAATTTAAATATACTTGTGCCTTCTGAAGAAAAATTAAAGAGAATTTTAGATTTTTTAACTTCACCAAAATCTAAATATAACTTTTTTATAGATAATTTTACTTATCCTTATTGAGAAATTAAGTGAAATTTTAAAGTAACTATACCATTAAAAATTTTATATAAATAATTCTTTTTAAATATTCAGTAAATAGTATAAAAATATAAATATGGAAAATATAAAAACAAATGAAATCATCTTATTTAAAACAGTATCACTCAAAGATAAATATAATTTTTTTGAGTATTTATCTGTTATGTTAGATTGATGAGTATGAATTACTGAGTCTCTTATGTCAGTTGAATCAAAAATAACTAGTCCTTATTTTAAACTAAAAATAAAAGAACTTATAACATATATTGAATCAGGTGATTCTTTTTCAAAAGCTATGAAAAATATGCCTGATGTTTTTTCTAAATCTGAAATTTCTATAATTGAAGCTTGAGAAACATCTTGAATGTTAGCAGAATCTCTTATGAAAGTTAGTGATGATTTAAAAAAGATAGCGGATTTAAGAAATAAAATAAAATGAGCTTTAACATATCCTATTATAATATTTTTATTTTTATTTTTAGCATTATTTATAGTTTTGACATTTGTTATTCCAGAGCTTAAACAACTTTTTATTAGTGTTGAAGTTAAATTACCTATGTCAACTCAACTTATGATCTGGACTTCAAATTTTGTAGTAGATAATATATGAACATTATTTTTGAGTTTATTAGGTTTTATATTATTTATATATTGATATAAAAATACTTCTTCAGGTAAAATAGCAATTGAAAATTTTATATTTGGTTTACCTTTAGTTTGAAGTGTTTATAGAAATTATATTTTATCAAATATAGCTTCAACACTTTGAACATTATTATGATCATGAGTAAGTGTTTTAAAAACACTTAAATTAGTATGAAAGGCTACCAATAATTCAGTATATGAATGACTTTTTGAAGATGTAGTTGTAAATATATCTTGATGAGAAAAAATAGTTAAATCAATGGAAAAGGCAGATCCAGAAAAGATATATTTTCCAGCAGATTTTTTACAAATGTTATCTGTTTGAGAAAGGACTTCAAATATAGAAAAAATATCAAAAAAATTATCAAATCAATATACCAAAGAAGTTTATTATTCTCTTGCTAATTTAACTAAATGGATTGAGCCAATTGCAATTTTGATTTCTGCTATATTTGTAGCATGGTTTGCTTATGCTATTGTTTGAGCAATACTAAAAGTAACACAAAGTGTATAACTTATAAAAACTAAAAAATTTTTGAATTTTTTAGTTTTTTTTGTATTATAAATATAGATAGTAATTGATTTTTAAGATGTTTTTATGAAAACTAAAAAAGGTTTTACATTAATAGAAATGATCATAGCTATTACTATAGTTGTTATTATAAGTATAGCT
This sequence comes from uncultured Candidatus Peribacteria bacterium, assembly GCA_964497215.1. Classification (GTDB taxonomy): domain Bacteria; phylum Patescibacteriota; class Gracilibacteria; order BD1-5; family UBA6164; genus UBA6164. Next base: position 4,089 of record CAZCCA010000008.1, read on the forward strand.
TCATATGCACCATATAATTATTATAAAAATAAAGCAAAATTAAAAAATACAGCAAGTGAAATATCTCAAATTTTGTCTTATTCTAGAAATATGGCTATAAATTGAATGGTATGAACTGATTGAAATGTTTCTATATGAGTTTTTTTTGATACTGCAAATAAAAATGAAGTAAATATTTATTCATATCCTCATGATATAAATCAAGCTGATATTTCTTATTTAGAAAATGATGATATAAAAAAAATAGATACTATTTATTTAGATAAATGAATAGAAATTAATGATATAGAAGGGAAGTCAAATATTTTATTTTTCTTTGATGCTATTTCTTGAAATTTAAAATATTATACATGGAATGCTTGAGTTAGATCAGAGGTAGTTGATAGTGAATTACAATTACATATTTCATATAAATGATCTAGTTCACCAAATTTGAATAAATATATTTCTTATTTTACATCTACAAATATAATTGATTATTAATTTATGAAAACAAGCAATAAAAAATGATTTTCGATAATTGAAGTATTAGTTTGAATTTTTATTTTTACTCTATGAATGGTATGAGTATATGCTATAATTTCTTCTACACTTAGGATAAATGATACAAACCAAAACTATATAATAGCTTCAAATTTAGCACGTGAACAATTGGAATTAGTAAGAAATATTAGAGATAGTAATTATAAAGTTTTAAAACCATATAATTTAAAAAATCCTAGTTGAAATAGTTTTACTTCTTGAGATAAATTTGAGTTTAATAAAAAATATAAAATAGAAAATGATTATTCAAATATAGCTTCATTTCCTATAAAAGTAGATGAAATTAACGATTTTTGAGAATGAATTTCTGAAATAAATTGAAAAATGAGAGATTATAGATTGTGTCTTGATTCTAAAAATAGATATACTTATGATTGTATTACAAGTTGAAATAAAAAGACTGAATTTTATAAATATATAAGTGTAGAAAAGGTTAAATTTAGTTCAGGTTGATTAGTCCAAACTATTGATAACTCTTTTTTATTGAAATCAAAAGTTATATGGTATAAGTGATGATATCATCAATTTGAAGTAAAGTCTGTAATAGCAGATTGGAAAAGATTATAATTTATAATTTATAAATCGTGAAAATAAATAAAAAATATTGATTTACTTTAGTAGAAGTAATAGTATCAGTTGCTATTTTTTGAATAATAATAACTTCTATTATTTGGATATATATTACTAGTTGAGATATATTAGTAAAAGCAGATATTAATAGAAAAATGCAAGAAAATTTAAAAAATGTTTCAAGTACTATAGCTGAAGATATTAGAAAAAATTGAATTTTATGAGTCTCAAATTGATTAGTAGATCCTTGTGATTTTAATATAACTTGAAATAAATACAAAACTTGAAATAAATTATGTACAAAGTCTGGTAATACTTATTATTTAGCAAAAAAAGATATATTAACATGATTGTATACTAGAGTAGGAAATAGTAGCTGTTGAGAGATAAAAGATAAATGTGTTATTTATAAGTTAGGTAAATGAAAATTAACAAATAGTTTTGTATCAGTTAAAAGTTTAGATTTCTATTTATCAAAAGATAATATACCAAAACTTACAATGATTATAGTTATGCAGCCAAGTATTCAAAAATGAGTTAAAATTGATTTAATAAAAAATAGTAAATTAAATTTTCAAACTACAATTAGTGAAAGACCATTTTAAAAACCAAAAATTATGAAAATAATATATAAAAATAATAGTTGATATACAGTAATAATTTCTTTATTGCTTATTTGATTACTTTTAATTTTATCTACTTGAATATTAAATATGATATTAGATGAAATGAAAGATAATAATGCTATGTGAGATTATATAAAAGCATATGCTTGAGCTGAATCTGCTCAAGAGCTTGCTTTATTACAGATAAAAAAAAATTGATATGCATATTATGATAAAATAGATCATGATATTAATAATCGTTCAGTTATTCTTTCTGATAATTCTTTAGACAAGACTAAATTTAAAAAACCTAAAGATGTTTTTATTTCTTATGATATATGATCTAAAGTTTCAGAATATAGTTGAATACTTTGACCATTGAAATATAATATAATACCACTTTTTTATATTGATAATACTGGTGAAAAAAAAGTAAATAGTATAACACTTACTAAATTATCTTGAGATGAAAATAATTTAGTATGGAATATTATTTGATATAATAGTTGAATATCAGGGAAGTGATTAGATACAACTTGAGTTAAAAAGACTTTAATTTCTTGAGAACTTAAATATTCTACACAAACTATAAATGATTTTATTTCTGACTCAAATTCAAATTATTTAGTATTATTTAATGCTGGTAATAGTGATGTAATAGAATATAAAATAGTTTCAAATAATTCTTCAGAATATTTTTCTAAACCAAAAACATCTATTATTTCTTCTTGAGAAGTATGAAAATATAAACAAAACTTAGAAACTTTACTTGATAATACAAAGTATTTAAATAGACAAAAGTATGTAATTTTTAGTAATTAAAAATGGCTTAATTAAGCCATTTTTAATTTTATAAATTTTTAATAATCCCTTTAAATAGCAAAAAAGTAAAAAAAAGTTTGCATATTTTTATAAGTTTGATAAAATAAAATTGTTTTTATATTTATTAATAATTTTTATTATGAAAAAACAAGATTTTATTAAAGCTGTTGCTGCTGATGCTGGATTAAGCCAAGATGCTGTATCTAAAGCATTATCTTCTATGATTGACATTGTTACTTCTGAATTAAAATCTGGTAATGAAGTTAATATTACTGGTTTTGGTGCTTTTAAAGTTTCTGCTAGAGCTGCTAGAAATGGGGTTAATCCTAGAACTGGTGAATCTATCAAAATTCCTGCTATGAATTCTCCTGTTTTCAGAGCTGGTAAAACACTTAAAGAAGCTGTTAGATAATCTTGTTGTTATCATATTGCTAGAAAAAAGACTTATTTTTAAGTCTTTTTTTATATAAGTTAAGATATATGTTTAAATACAGGAGAATATTCAGTTGCTAGAGTAGCTAAGCTTGAACAACTAAAAAAAATAGTTTGATTTTATAATGAGAATAAATATCATTATAATACTTAATTAATAAACAAAAATAATGACTGATAAATTAAATCCTTTTTTAAATGCAAAAAGACAATTAAAACAAGCTTGTGAACTATATAAAAATTGTAATAATGATTCGAATCAATACGAGCTTATTTCTTATCCTAAAAGAATAATTGAAATAAATATTCCTGTTAGAATGGATGATTGAAAAATAAAAACTTTTACATGATTTAGATCTCAACATAATAATGCTAGATGACCTTTTAAATGAGGTATTAGATTTCATCAAGATGTATCTAGAGATGAAGTAAAAGCATTATCAATGTGGATGACTTTTAAATGTGCTGTTATTGATATTCCACTATGAGGTGGTAAATGATGAATTGTAGTTAATCCAAAAGAGCTTTCTACTGCAGAACTTGAAAGACTTTCTAGAGGTTATGTTAGAGAATTATATAAATATATAGGACCTGAACTTGATATTCCAGCACCTGATGTTAATACTACACCACAAATAATGGCTTGGATGATGGATGAATATTCTGAACTTGTTTGAAAATATTCTCCAGGTAGTTTTACTGGTAAACCATTAACTTCTGGTTGATCAAAAGGTAGATGAAGAGCTACTGCTCAATGAGGTTTTTATGTTTTAAAAGAAATTTTAGAATTAGAAAAAGAAGAAATAAAATGAAAAAAAATTATTATTCAATGAGCTTGAAATGCTTGATTAACTATGGCTGAATTAGTATGTGAAGCAGGTTGAATATTAGTTTGAATTTCTGATTCTAAAGGTTGAATTTATAATGATAAATGACTTTTTATAGATAAAATAGTTAGATTAAAAAGTGAAAGAAAATCTGTCATAGAATATCTTGATGCAGAAAAATTAACAAATTGAGATATTTTAGAAAAAGAATGTGATATACTTATTCCTGCTGCACTTGAAAATCAAATAACTGAAAAAAATGTTGATAAAATAAATACAAAAGTTATTTTAGAATTAGCAAATTGACCTATTACACCAGAAGCTGATGAGGCTTTATATAAAAAATGAATTATGGTAATTCCTGATATTTTAGCTAATTCTGGTTGAGTAATGGTTTCTTATTTTGAACAAGTACAAAATAATATTAATTTTTATTGGGAAGAAGATGAAATAGATGAAAAATTGCATAAAAAAATAACTCATGCAGCAAATTCTGTTTATGATATTTCAAAAGATGTAAATACTCATTTGAGAAATGCTGCATATATAGTAGCTATGAAAAGAGTTTTAGCTGCTATGAAAGATAGATGAGAATTTTAATTTAAGAAAAAAGAATACATTTTTATATAAGTTCAGATACATGTTGCAGTAAATTTGTTTTTAAAAGATATTATTATTTTTATACTGCTCATAATATTGTAAATTATAAATATAATAATTTTTACTAATTTCTTCTAAATATAAGGCTAGTTATAAAAAATATAATCAAAATTAAAACTATTGTTGCTCAAGAAGAAGTATTTAAAAAATAAGACAGAAATAGTCCCAGAATAACACTAAGAGTAGAAATAATACTTGAAAAAACAAAAGATAATTTTAAATTTGGTGAAATAATTTTGGCTATATTTGCAGGAATAATTAAGAAAGCTCATATTAAAAGTATTCAAAATATTTTAATACTTATTGCAATAAAAATAGATAAGAATGAAAGAAAAAATAAATTATATAGATTTATTTTTATTCATTTTGATTTAGCTAAATCTTCATTAATTATAATACTTAAAAATCTTTTTCAGAAAATATAAAAAAATAAATATAAAATAAATAATAATATAGAAAGTATTATTAAATCTAATTCATTAATAAATAATATAGATCAAAATAAAAAATTATTTATATCTAAAGTTAAATTTCATAGAAATCAAGTTACAAATAATCATCAAGCAATTCAGGTTTGTGCTATTATTTCTTTTGTAGATTCTTTTGTGATAAATTTAGTTTTTTCAATAAAAAATATTAATAAGCTTCATATTATTCAAAATAAGAATGCAAAAAAATAATAATCTCAATTAAAAAGTAGTGAAACAGCAACTCATAAAAATAAAAAATTTGCTATAGAATGAGTAACATTTGCTTCTTTTCTCATAACAATAAAAACACCTAAAATAGATGCAATTAAAGATATTAAAATTCATCAAAGAATTGCTTTTTGGAAAAAAGAATATTGTAAAATTTCTATCATAAATTTATTATTAATAATAATACAAGGAACTAAAGGAACCTTGTCTATTTATTGGATTATTCCTTCAAATAGGCATAATACTTTAGCTTTCTGAACATTTATCTTTTTTACAAGAATGAGGTTCATGTTTATATGGAAGAGTATATTCTCAAAAAATATTTTTAATTATTGGATTATTTCAGACTTCCATAGGAGTTCAGTGACAACAAAAATTATTCTCATGAAGACAAATTACTTTATCTGAATTTTTATAAACAAGATTTATATTATGAGAAACAAGTATTATAGAAATATGTGGAAATAATTGTTTAACTTCTTTTATAATTTTATAAAAAATTTCTTCTCAAACTATATCTATTCAAGCTGTAGGTTCATCTAATAAAATTAAATCTGGAGAACTTAATAATTCTGAAATAATAAGTATTTTTTGTAATTGTCCTCAACTTAATTTGTCTATTCTTTTATTTATTAATTCTTTAGAATTAAATTTTATTAAAAAATTTTCTATATCTTTTAAATTAATTCACTGATTATATATCATAATAAATTCTCTAACTAATATAGGAAATGAATCATCAAGGTTAATTTTTTGAGGAACATAAGCAAGTTTTGAAAATATTTTTGTAACTTTTCAAGAATCTTGCTTTTGTATTCCAGATATAATTTTAAGTAAACTTGATTTTCAGCTTCAATTTAATCAAATAATACTTAATATCTCTCAAGAAAAAACTGAAAAACTAATGTTTTTTAAGACATTAGTTTTTCAAGAATTGTAAGATAAATTAATATTTTCTAATTTTAATATTTCTTTTTTTGTCATATTTTATTTATAAATTTTGAATATACTTTCTAAATTATTTTTGTAATTTTTTATATATCATTTTGCTGATTCATCTTCACCAAGAGGATTTAATGTAAATATTTCTAAATTATAATCAGAAGCTAAGTTTTTTAAATTACTTGCATCAAGTTGAGGTTCTTTGAAAGCAACTTTAATATCTAATTCTCAAATTTTATCAATTAATTTTTTCATTTCTGATGAATTTGGATCATTCAACATATTTTTTCTAAATATATGTTTATTTGATTGTTTTATTCCCAATTCTTTAAATAAATAATTGTAAGCATCATGAAATACTATGAAATTATTTTCTTTTTTCCCCTTAATCTTATCTTCAAAAGATTTTTTTGCTAAATCTAATTCATTTTTAAATGATTCAAGATTTTCTTCAAAATAAACTTTATTTTCAGGAGATATTTTTACTAATTCATTTAAAATTTTATTTGCAATAATACTAGCATTTTTAGCACTTCCCCAAATATGTGGATCGGTTGAATGTATTTCTTTTTCATGTTTATTATCTCATTCTTCCTTATGTTCATCATGTCCTTTCTCTTCATGTTTATGAACAGCTGAATCTAATAATTCTATTCCATCTTTAACAGATAAAACATTTTTATGAGATTTTATAGCTTTATTTAAAAATCAATCAACATGCTCAATATTTAAATAAACAATTAAATCAGATTTTTCAATATCAATAAGTTGATTTGGTTTTAAATCAAATACATGTGGACTAACACCAGAGGGAACCAAAGCTTTAGCCTCAACAAAATCTCATCAAATATAATTAGCTATAGAAGCTAGTGGAATTATAGATGTAGTAATTTCTATCTTTTTATTTTGAGTAGGACTTTTTTCTATTTTTTCAACATCTTTATTACAAGAAAATAATATAAAAGACATAACTATCAATATAAAAATTTTCTTTACCCCAAGGGCACTTATTTTACTGCGCATACTTTGTAATATTAAATAACTAAAATGCAACTCATTTGCATTTTAGTTATTTAATATTGAATGTCAAAATATTTTGATTTTTTGTATTATATATGATATAATGTTTTTATATAATAATTATTTTATATTATTTATGAATATTATAGATATCCATAAATTACCTGAAAACCTTAATAAAAAGGACTTTATATCAAAATATCTTAATAATAAAGAAATTGATATAGAGTTTATTTATGATTCAGATTTTAAAAATTCAAAAATATTGAGAGATTTTGTAGAAGAAATATGTAAACAATTATGATTTTCTCATAGAGATGTTTCAAAATTTATTTTATTAGTAGATGAGTTAAATAATAATGCAATTGAGTATGGTACATTAAAGTGATATAAAAATAAACTTAGAGTAAAAACTTCATGAGATAATAGTTGTGTAGATATAAATATAGAAGTTGAAGATTTTTGAAATTGAGAAAAACATAAAACAGCTTTAGATATGGAAACTCTTAGAGCACATCAATTAAAGTTATGATATTGACATCATGAATCAATTAGATGAAGATGATTATTTATGATAACTGTTAAATCTGTTGATAGACTTTATTTTAGAGATTCAGAAAATTGAGGTTTAATAGTTTGAATTAAAAAAAATGTAAAAATTTAAAAAGTATTTATCCATTTGGATAAATACTTTTTAAATTTTGTATACATTGATATTCTTTTTCATTTGTACAATAAAATACTTTATTTTTAATTCTTAAATCAATATATATAATATTTGATTTATTTATATTGATTTTTTCTTTATTAAAAATCGATATTTTTTTTATTTGTTCTTTTATTTGAGAACTTAAATTATAAATTAAAATTGTATTTTTATCTGTTTTTATATGTAATTCTCTTTCTATAATATAATATTTTAGTTCTTTTATATTTATATCAATAATATTTTCTTTTGTTTGATTTACTATAAAAGTTATTTTTTTTAAAAAATCTGAATTTAATACTTTTTTATAATCTAAAAATTTATTTTTATCAAAATTATAAATTATTTTTAATTCTTTTAAATCTTTAGAATAAGTTGAAGGGATTAAAGTTCAATTTTCAGTTATTAAATATGTTTTTCAGTTTATAGTTGTATTAAAAATAGTTTTATATGAATTTATATTTATTTTAAGAGTATTAGGTAATTTAATACTTGTATTTATATTTTTAATATTTTGTTGATAATCTTTTAGACGTTTTAAAATATCTTTTTTTTCAATACTAAATATATTAGTTCACCTATATTTATCTGTAGCTTTATAGGCTATATTCATATTAGTAATATTATCTTGTTTAATTATTTCTATATATTTTATTTTAAAAGTAGGTCAATATGAAATATATAAAACTAAACTTATTATTATAAATAAAATTATATATAAATAATATCATTTATTAGAATATTTATTTAAAAAATGATTAATTTTATTTAGATAAGAATAATTAAATTTTATTTGTTTTCTTTTTTTTATAAAAGTAGTTTGTTCTATTTTACTTAAAATAAGCCTACTTTTTTTCTGAGTAGGTCTTTTTGATTTTTTATATTTATTTAAAAACTTTTTTATTTTACTTAAATACATATTTATTTTTATATTGATTTAATTAGTTCGCAAACTTCTTGTCATATAGCTCATTTATTATCATATCTAAATCTAATTTTTGGTAATTTTCTTATATTTAATGCTCTATTAAATCTTCATTGAATTTCTTTATTATGTTTAGCTAAGGTTTTTGGTAATATTTCTCAGTTATGAAGTGAACTAACAAATATATCTAAATATGACAAATCAGAGCTTATTTTTACTCAAGTTACAGTAATTATTCCAAATGTTAGTTCAGAGTCATCAAGCTCTTCTAATATATAATGGGAAACTAATTCTCTAGATACACTTTCTAATTTTCTTATTCTTTCTTGGTTCATTTCTAATTTTTAAATATCTAATATTTATTTGCTTAAATATATATATTTATTTAATTTTGACAAATAATAATTAATTAATATAATCCCTGCACTAAAAGTAGAAAATACTTTTTTACATTTAAAATTTAATTTCCATAAGGGAGATAGAAAATATGATATATGCAATAAGAAATGAAGGTGAAACTAATGAAAAACTAATTTTAAGATATAAAAAAATGTTTTTTCAATCTAGAATAACTACTAAAATTAGAGCTGAAAGATATGCAGTAGGTAATCTTTCAAAAAAGAAACAAAGAGAAAAAGCAATTGTTAGAGAACATTATAGAATGTTAAATACTAAAGTATACTTTTAAGTATTACTTTTAAATAAAAGCCAATTTTGGCTTTTATTTTTTTGTTTTATTTTTATACTATTATTGATAAATAATAATATAAATTATGTTTAAAAA
>CAZCCA010000009.1:0-12057 GCA_964497215.1 uncultured Candidatus Peribacteria bacterium
TAGAAAAAAAATGATGAGAACTTAGATAGTTTTCATTATTTTTTTATAAAAAAATTTGACTATTTCAATCTAATCCATATACTTTTCGCACGAAGAAGACTGGATTAAATAACCCTATCCTCAAACTTTGGTTATTTAATCACAAAACAATTTTATATTTAAACAATTATTTTTATGCCATTAATAGCATCAGCAAAAAAACAATTAAGACAAAATCACAAAAATAAAGCAAGAAATGATCATTTCAGAGCTTTATATAGAGAAGCAAGAGTTGCATTTGAAACTGCTATAAAAGCAAAAGATGTAAAAGCTGCTAAAGAAATCTTAATTAATAAAAAAGATAAAGATGGTAAAAATGTTAAATCATGATTACAATCTATTATTGATAAATTAGTAAAAAAGAATATAATTCACAAAAATAACGGTTCTAGAAAAAAAGCTAAATTCGTTAGAATGATAAAAGAATTATCTTAATTATTAAAATAAATTAAATTGAAAGATAAAAAAAATGCATTAAATGATGAAATAAGAGCAAGAACTGTTCAAGTAATCACTGACGAAGGTGAAAATCTTGGTGAAATGCCTTTATCTGAAGCCAAAACTATGGCTAAAGAAAGAGAATTAGATTTAATGGAAATTTGAAAAAATTGAGATGTTACAATTGTAAAAATGTTGGATTATTGAAAACATTTATACAGAATGAAAAAACAAGCAAGTAAGCAAAAACAACAATCAAAAACTCCTGACTTAAAAACTATAAGAATTACTTATAAGATTTGAGATCATGATTTAGAGATTAGAAAAAAACAAGCTGAAAAATTTTGAGCTGCAAATCACCCATTAAAAGTTACTCTTATGTTAAAATGAAGAGAAAATCACTATGCTAATTTAGCAAGTGAAAAAATGGATACATTTATAGAAAGTCTTTCAGATATCTATAAAATTGAATGAGCAGTTAGAAAAAATGGAAATACTTTCATTGCTATGTTAAAACCAATTAAATAATTTATATACTGTAATTAAAGAACAATGACTTTAAAAACAAGAAGCTGAGTTAAAAAAAGAGTTAAAGTTACTGCTAAAGGTAAATTTAAATTAGCTAAAGCTTGGAAAAGACACTTATTAAGTGATAAATCTAAAAAAGCAAAATGAAGAAATAAATATGGTTTAATTGTTTCTGCTTCAGAAAACAAAAAAATCAGACAACAATTACCTTTTGTATAAACATTAGGTTATAAGATTATTTTATTAAAACTAAAAACTAAAGATGGTTAGAGTTAAGAGAGGTCTAATGACTAGAAAAAGACATAAAAGTCTTTTAAAAGCTACTAAAGGTTACAGACTTTTAAGTTCTAGAGTATTCTCAAGAGCTAAAAATGCTTGGATGAAAGCAGGTCAAAATGCATTTGTAGGTAGAAAAAGAAAAAAAAGAGATTTTAGAAGATTATGGACAGTAAGAATTAATATTGCTGCTAGAGCTAATGAAACTACTTATTCTAAATTAATTAATTCTTTATATACTAAAAGAGTTAGTTTAAATAGAAAAGTATTATCAAACTTAGCTATTTCAAACCCAACTGTATTTTCAAATATTGTTAAATTTGTTAAATAATAAAAAACTTCTATAATAATAGAAGTTTTTTTATAATTATAAATAATATGAATATTTTTCAAAAATATATAATTAAATCAGTAAAATTATATCAAAAGTATTTATCACCTGATCATAGTTTCTGGTCAAAAGATAATCCTCCATATTGTCAGCATATTCCTTCTTGTAGTGAATATATGATAGAATCAGTTGAAAAAAAATGAGCTATAAAATGAACTATAAAATGATTTTTTAGAATAATGAGATGTATGCCATGGAATAAATGATGATATGATCCAGTTGAAAAACAGAAAAATAAAGAGTAAAAAATTTTACTTTTTATTTTTTTTATATATAATCCTGCTACCTGAAAAGGAAGACGTTGATTAAATTCCGTCGTTAAAACCTTTATTTATTAAAACATTATAAAAATGGCAAGAGGTAAAAAATATAATAAAGCTGCTGAGTTAGTAAACCCAGAAATGGCTTATTCAGTTAGTGAAGCTGTTGAATTATTAGAAAAAACTAATACAGTTAAATTTGATCCTTCAGTTGAAATTCACTTTAACTTAAATTTAGATACTAAACATGCTGATCAAATAATTAGAACTACTATTTCATTACCAAATGGTTCTGGTAAAACTGCTAGTGTTTGTGCTTTTACAGATGGTAATGCTGATGAATTAAAAGCTGCTTGAGCAACTATTGCTGGTTGAACAGAATTAATAGATGATATTGCTGCATGAAATGTTAAATTAGATTTTGATGTTTGTGTTGCTACTCCAACTATGATGAGACACTTAGGTAAAATTGCTAGAGTTTTAGGGCCTAAAGGTTTAATGCCTAATCCAAAAGCTGGTACTGTTACTCCAGATTTAGTTTCAGCTATAAAAGAAATTGCTGCTGGTAAATTTGAATTCAAAACTGATAAACAAGGTAATGTACATGCAGTATTTGGTAAATTATCATTTGGTGCTAAAAAATTAGAAGAAAATTTAGAATACTTCTTAAAAACTATTCAAGAAGTAAAACCAACTGGTGCTAAAGGTAAATATATAAATTCAGTATATATTTGTAATGCTATGGGACCATCTATAAAAATAGATATGACTGATGAAAAATAATAATAAAAGAGAGCTAAATTAGCTCTCTTTTATTATTTTATCTAATGTTTGAAGCTTTAATATTCCATTAAAGCTTTTTTGTAAATTTCATAATAATTCTGTTGTTCCACATTTCTCACTATTTTCACATATTAATCATTTTGTACAATCTGTAATTCATAATTCTTCTCATGTAGAATTTAATATATCATAAACTGAAATATCTTTTATATCCATACCAAGCTTAACTCATCATACTCTTCATTTTATAGTCATCAAAATTCAAGATTTATCTAAATCTGAAATAATTCTTCTTAAAAATGATTCTGAAATATTTAAAGCATTTGATAAATCTGAAATTTTTATTAATTCATTATTATTTTCAGCTATAAATATTACAGCTTTTAAAGCATATCATCATTTTTTTGATAATTTTAACATAAATTATAAATTAGGAATTACATCTTCAAAGTCATCTACTATTTTATCATCAAGATATTTATGGATTGCATTTCTAGTAGTCAATAAAGCAAGTACAGAAGCTTTCTTTCTCCTATCACTAACTTCTTCTTCTATTAATTCAACTATATAATTATAATCAAGTTTTAAAACTTCATCTAAACTCATTCATATAATACTTTCTCAATAAACTGAAGAACAAGCAGTTGTTATTATAGCAGTATCTCAAGTAAAACTCCGATTTTTTATTTTATTATCCTCTATTTTTAAAAAAATTTTTAAATCATCTCAACATAACTCATTTTCTTCAAAATATTCTACATCGTAATCATCCAATTCAAATTTATTAAATGGATTTTTAGAATAATATGTTATTATTTCATTATACATTTTATAAATAATTAACTAATATATTTACATGATAGTACTATAAAAAAAATAAAATTCAACTATTTAATTTTTTCTAAAATATCTTCAATTAATTCTTCATAAAAATCATTATCAAGTATAGAAAGACATAAAAACAAACTTCTAATCTTAGCTTCTATCATTACAGATAATGCATTTTCTCTATTTATTCATCTAGATCTTAAGTAAAATAACTTTTCATCACTTATTCTTTCCATACGACAAGCATGAGATGCTTTTACATCATCACTTCTAACAAGTAATATTGGAATTCATTTTATTTTTCAATTATTTCATAAAAATAAATTATCTTCTACTAAATTTGCATCTACTTTCTTTATTCAATCATTAATACTAATAATTCAATCTAAATCAATAAATCCAGTATTTCAAATTAAAGAAACTATATTTAAATCTGACTTAGTAAAATCAGCTGAAAGTTCAGAAAATATTTTTGCTTTTACTTTAATATTATCTTTTGATAATAACAAATAATTAACTTTTAAATCAGAATTTTGTTTCTCTTGTATAAAATGTATTTTAAAATCATTTCTATCTTCTAAAACAGAATAAAATTCTACTTTAGTATTTTCTCAAATTTTTATTTCAATATTATTATTTAAATCATCAAAAAGTGATACTACTAAATCATTTTCAATAGTAATATTTGCACTTTTAAATTCAGATAATTTATAAAATCAATTTTTAGTTATATTCATATTTTTATATTTAAAAACCACCTTCAAATTCCATAGCAATTAATACATTCATTTCACTTGCATATTCAAGTGGTAACTCTTTCATAATTGGAGATAAAAATCAATTTACTATCATAGCTGTTGCCTCTTCTTCTTTTATACCTCTTGATTGTAAATAAAAAAGTTCCTCTTCACTTATTTTTCCTGCACTTGCTTCATGTCCTACAATAGAATCAGAATTCATTACATTTATTTGTGGAACAGTATCACTTATAGATTTATTATCTAAAAGTAAAGCATCACAATCTACTTTAGACACAGCTCAAGTTGCTCACTCTTTTATGTCTACTAATCACCTATATGTTGATATTCAACCTCATTTAGATAAAGATTTAGAAAGTAAATTTGATGAAGTATTTTTTCAAATATGAATCACTTTTCAACCTATATCTTGATTTTGTTTAGCATTAGAAAAAGCTAAACCAAGCATATCTGTTTTAGAATTATCTCATTTTAATACACTACATGGATAAAGCATACTTACTCAACTTCACATATTACCTCATACCCATTCCATATAACCATTTTTTTCTACTATTGCTCTTTTTGTATTTAAATTATAAGTATCCAAACTCCAATTTTCTACTGATGAATATCTAAAATTAGCATTTTCTCATACATATATTTCTACTCATCCAGCATGAAGTGATATTTCATCATATTTTGGAGCACTACATCATTCAATATAGTGAGCATCAGCTTCATCTTCTATAATAATAATAGTATGTTCAAACTGTCATCATGCTTTTTTATTCATTCTAAAATATGATTGTAAAGGTTCACTAACTTTTACTCCTTTTGGAACATAAAGAAAAGTTCAACCAGACCAAACAGCATAATGAAGTGCTGCAAATTTATGATCACTAATTGGTATAGATTTAGCAAAATATTTTTTAACTAATTCAGGATATTTATTTACTGCAATACTAGTATCATCAAATATAACTCCTGCTTCTATTAATTCTTTTTTTAAACTATGATAGACAACTTCACTATCATACTGTGCTCCAACTCATGCTAAACTTTCTTTTTCAGCCTCTGGAATACCAAGCCTATCAAAAGTTTCTTTTATTTTATCCGGTACTTCATCCCAAGATTTCTTTGCTCCAGCTCATTCAGGTTTTGCATAATAATAAATCTCATCTAAATTCAATTTAGACAAGTCTGGTCAAAAACTAGGCATAGGTTTTTCTTGAAAAAATTTCAAGGCCTTAAGTCTAAGTTCAAGCATCCAATTAGGCTCTTTATTAGACAAGCTTATTTGTCTAACAACTTCTTCATTTATTCATTTTATTATTTCATTAGTATACTGTATATTTGAATCAGAAAAATTCCAAGTATCTGATACAGTTACTGATTGTTGTTTATTTTTTGACATATTTTTTATAAATTTACAAAACCACTTTCACTAATTTCTTTAGCTAAACTAGCATCACCTTTTTTAATTATATTTCAATTCTTCATTACATAAACTTTATCTACTTCTATAAATTCAAGTATCTTAAAATAATGAGTAATAATAATCAATGTATTATTTTCAGAACTTAACTCTTTTAAAAGCTCAGCAATAGTTCTAAATGCATCTAAATCTAATCCAGAATCAACTTCATCAAGAATTATGTACTTTGGTCAGATAAGTTTCATTTGAAGTATCTCTACCTTTCTTTTTTCACCTCAACTAAATCAAACATTTAATTCTCTATCTAAAAATTTTTCATCAATATCAAGTTCAGATAAATATTTTTTTATAAATCTTTTAAATATAAATGGTGATAACTCTTTTACTTCAGGAGAATTATTTTTTAAATTTATATTATAAATAGTCCTTAAATATTCACTTAATTTAATACCTTTAATTTCAGGAATATTTTGAAATGATAAGAATAATCATTTTACACTTCTCTCTTCTGGATTTAATTTTAATAAATCTTCTCAATCTAATTTTACATCTCATGAAATATATTCATATTTAGGATGTCACATTAAAAAAGATGATAATGTAGATTTACCACTTCAATTCTTACCAATTAAACAATAATTTTTACCTAACTCAAAATTTAAACTCACACCTTTTAATATTTCTTTTTCTTCTCAAGTAACTTTAACTTTTAAATCTTTTATTTCTATCATTTATATTTATTAAAAAACTAATCTAAAATATTTAATCATTACTATTTTAGTAATCTTTTCAAAAAAGCAAATCTTTTATATATATATTCTCTTTATATACTTTGTTTTAATATAGACAAGTGTTAATAAAATGTTAAAAACTCTTATTTTTTAGCTTATTATACAAAAACTTATTTTAGACAATTTGTCTAGTTATTTATGAATAGTTATTTTGACAAGAAGCAAAAAAAGAATAAAAATAGAATATAGTTTTGCTATAAATAGAGACAAAAAACTTAAAATTAACATTTTTTTAACATTTTATACTAGAATGACTAATTTAAAAGACATTGAAAATAGACATATTTCTGTACTTTTACATGAATTAGTAGATTCTATTTATATAAAAAATGATAAAAAAAACATAATTGTTGATTGTACTTTATGAATGTGATGACATGCAAGCAAGATTATAGAAAAAATGAACAGTTGAGATATATTTATTTGATTTGATGCTGATATAAAAAATTTAAAATTAGCTGAAATTAGATTAAATAAAATAAATAAAGATAACAAAATAGAAATAATCCTTATTAACTCAAATTTTATTAATTTAAAAGATGAATTAATAAAAAAATGAATTAATAAGATTACATGAATCTATTATGATTTATGATTATCTTCTCTACATTTAGATGAAGCTGATAGATGATTTAGTTTTATGCTAGATTGACCTCTTGATATGAGATTAGATAAATCTAAATGAAAAACAGCAGCAGATATAGTTAACTGATATACTCAAGCTGATTTAAGAGAAATATTTATAAAATACTGAGAAGAACCAGGATCAAATAAAATATCTGCAAAAATAGTAGAAGAAAGAAAAAAAAATAAATTTAAAACAACTTCTCAATTAGCTAAAATAATTCCAGGTTGACCAAAAACAAAATCTAGAATATTTCAAGCAATTAGAATAGAAGTAAATAATGAACTAGAAGCTATAGAAAAATCTTTAAAAGATGCTATTTCTTTATTAGAAAAAAACTGAAAAATTTTTGTTATAAGTTTTCATTCTCTAGAAGACAGAATAACAAAACATATATTTAAAAAAGAAACAAAAGATTGTATATGTACAGATTTAATCTGTAGTTGTGGACATAAAAAAAGTCTAAAACTACATACAAAAAAACCTATTATTCCTACAAAAGAAGAAATAAAACAAAATCCAAGAAGTAGAAGTGCAAAAGCAAGATGTGCAGAGAAAATAATATAAAATATCTCCTAATCTATAAGCAATCATGAACAGCTATATAATAAATAAAAAATTAAAAAATAGATTTTTCTCAAAAAGAAAAAAAGACAAAGAAAAATTTGAATTCTGAGTTACATCAACTTTTATAATATTACTATGATTAATATCAATGATGTTGTTATACTATGTATGGATATTAAATGTAAATGCTACAAAATGATATAATATTAGAGAATTAGAAATAGAAAAAAAACAACTTTTAATGCAAAAAGAATTACTAGAAGTAAAAATAGCTGAATTAGAAAGTCTATCAACTATACTATGAAATAATGATTTACTAAATATGCAAAGAGTAAAAGACCCTAGCTATCTAGTAATAAAAGATAATGTTCAATATGTATATAATAATTAAAAAGGACCTTGCAAAAGGTTCTTTTTTTATTAATCTATAAGTCAAAATATTAGTAATCTGATAAAAATGCCTGAAGCATTAAAACAATTAATTAATTCAATAAGTTATCTCCCCTGAATATGAGAAAAATCTGCTACTAAATTAGCTTTTTTCTTATTAAATTCAAATAAAAATTTTATTGAAAATCTAAGTAATAATATAAAAAATATAAAGGAAAATATACATTTCTGTAAAGAATGTCATTCCCTAACAGATAAAAATAAAGAAAAATGTAATATTTGTGAATCAAACTCAAGAGATAAATCTACAATTGCAGTAGTTGAAGAATATTTAGATATGATTACAATCGAAGAATCATGATGATATAAATGAATTTATCATATATTATGATGAGCTATATCTCCTATAAACTGAATATTTATATGAGATTTAAATTTTGAATCACTATTTAAAAAAATAAACGATTTTGACTGAAAATTAGAATTAATACTTGCTACAAATCCAAATATTGAATGAGAAGCTACAAGTACATATATTATAGAAGAAATCTCTAAAAGATGACTAAATTATAAAGTAAAAATTACTAGATTATCTAGATGATTATCAAGTTGATATATAGAATATGCTGATAATATAACCTTAGTAAATGCATTAAAAGAAAGAAAAGAAATTTAATTATTTTAAAATAAATATTATGTCTGAATTTACTCCAGTATGATCAAATGCTAGAATGACTAAATCTCAAGTTAAAAAATATATTAGAGATATGAAAGAAGCTGAAAAAATTGCTAAACAAAAATTAGAAGAAGCAAAAGCTAATTGAGAATTTGATAAAGAAGCAGAAGAAGTTGCTAGATTAGAAAAAGAGTTAGAAAACTTATAGTTTACTAACTCTTTTTTGTATTATCTTTTATTAATTTATCTAAAACTTTAGAAATTTTATCAAAACTATGTCTAACACAAGTATTTTCATGTAATAAATCAGCTTCAATAACTTTATAAGATTTTGATCTAAAATATTTATGTGATTTAACTTTTACAGGTTTTTTATTTTCAAGTGATTTATATTTTTCAGCCATTTTTTCTGAAATATAACCATTATTTACTATTACAAAATCAAGTATATTTTTTCATAAATATTTTTCTATAACATTTATAAAATCTATAGCTTCAAAATCTGTTGTTTCTCATGGTTTTGTCATAAGATTACAAAAGAAAATAACTTTTGCTTTTTTGTTTGCTTCAATAGCTTCTTTTATTCATTTTACAAGTAAATTTGGTATTATAGAAGTATATAAATCTCAAAATGAAATAATTATAAAATCAGCCTTTTCAATAGCTTTTATAGCTTTTGGATTAGCACAAACTTCAGGTGTTAAATATGCTTTTTTTATAGGTGATGATTTTGCATTTAACTTTAAATCTATATTTGTTTCTCATTCAACTTTTGTTCAATCTTCAAGTTTAACATTTAAATGAGATAACGATAAAGTTACAGGAATAACTTTTCATCTTACCTTAAACATTCTACAAACTTGTTTAAGTCATTTATCAAAATTACCTGTAATATCAGTCATTGCAGTAATTATAAGATTTCAAAGACTATGTCATCAAACTGAACATTCTTTATCATATCTATAATTAAACAAGTCCTTAACTACTTCATGCTCACGAGATAATGCCATAACAGCTCTTCTTACATCTCATGGTGGTAGTATTCAAAATTCTTCTCTTAAAACTCAAGTTGATCATCCACTATCACTCATAGAAATAATAGCAGAAATATTATAATCATCATTATCTCTAATAGATGATAATAATCAATAACTTCAATTTCATCAACCTATAGTTGCTATATTTATTTTTTCTTTCATTATTTAATCTTTAATTAAAACTGCTTTAATTCTCCTGACTCCTCTAGAACTTGCTTCTTCTTTTTTAATTTTAAATCTTCACATTTTACTAGAATCTTCTACATGAGGACCTCAACAAAGCTCTTTACTATAAATATTATCATTATTTTTCATAATATATACTTTTACCACATCAGGATACTTTTCCCAAAAAGCTCATCTAACTCATGTATCCATTGCTTCCTGTTTTGTCATTTCAATTACTGAAGTTTCAAAACCTGATTTTATTGCATTATTTACAAAATCTTCTACTTTATCAAGCTCTTCTCTTGTTACTTTTCTATCAAAATTAAAATCAAATCTAAGTCTTTCAGGAGTTATATTAGAACCTTTTTGAGAAATACCTCATCATAATACTTGGTTTAATCCTTCCAACATTAAATGAGTAGCAGAATGAAGTTCTATTGTTTTTTCTGAATCATCAGCTAATCATCATTTAAATTTTCAAGCTGAAGCAGTCCTAGATTTTTCTTGATGTTCTTTATATGCTTTTTTAAATCATTCTTCATCAACTTTTAAACCTTTTTCATTAGCTAATTCCATAGTCATTTCAAGAGGAAAACCATAAGTATCATAAAGTTTAAATGCTTTATTTCATGCTATAGTATCTATTTTTTTACCACTTCTCTCAAAAGCTATTTCAAAACCTTTAACAAGTTTTTCAAATTCTTTTAATCCTTTTTCAAGAGTTTCTACAAATTGTTTTTCTTCTCTAACTATTTCTTCTAAAATTTCAGATTTTTTTTCTATCATATGAGGATAAGCAATTCCTAATTTTTCAATTATTACACTAGAAACTTCACTTAAAAATAATCATTTAAATCCTAATTTATGAGCTTGTTTTATAGCAATTCTCATTAATCTTCTAAGAACATAACCTTGATCAACATTTGATGGAACTACTCAATCACTTATCATAACTGTAGCTGTTCTACAATGATCTGCTATTATTCTAATAGATTTTTGAGTTTCTTCATTATATTCAACTAAAAGTAACTCTGAAATTTTTTCAATTATATAATCAAACATATCTGTATCATAAACAGATTTTACTCAATTTAAAGTTGCAACTATTCTTTCAAGTCACATACCTGTATCTACATTTTGAGCTGGAAGTTTTTCTAAAGTTCAGTCTTCTAATCTTTTGTATTCCATAAAAACATTATTCCAAATTTCCATCCAATTGTCTTCATCATTACCTACATTACTTCATTCTGGTGGAAATTCACTTTCTCATACCCAATAAAAAATTTCAGTATCTGGCCCACAAGGTCCCGTATCTCATGCTGCCCACCAGTTTTCATTTTTATCAAGATATGAAATTTTATTTCTAGGTACTCCTACTCAAGCCCAAATATCTGCTGATTCCTCATCTCTAGGAGCATCTTTATCACCTTCAAAAACTGTTACAGCTATTTTTTTTGGATCAAGAGCTAACCAATCTGATGAAGTTAGAAATTCCCAAGAATAAGCTATAGATTCTTTTTTAAAATAATCTCAAAGTGACCAATTTCCTAGCATTTCAAAAAAAGTAAGATGAGAATTATCTCAAACTTCTTCAATATCACCTGTTCTAATACATTTTTGAGAGTTTGCTAATCTATTTCATGATGGATGTTTTTCTCATAAAAGATAAGGTACAAGTGGTTGCATTCAAGCAGTATTAAAAAGCACAGTTGGATCATTTTCTGGAATAACTGAAGCACTTGGAATTATTGCATGATTTTTACTCTTAAAAAAATCAAGGAATTTCTGTCTTATTTGTGTAGAAGTGTATTTCATTTTTTAAATTAATTTTATAAAACTTATACTTAATTATAGCTAAAAAATAAAAAAAACAACTAAAATTGGCTATTTTTTTCTATATATAACAAATTAACTAAATCATATAATTCAGTCTTTATTTCATCTTCAATGTCATAAATCACAAAAGATAATTCAAATAAATTTTTCCTTGCTTTTCCATAACTAACAAAATTATATCTAATATTAATAAAATATTTGTCAATAGAATTATTTAGAATAAATTCAAATAATATGTTAAAATAATAA
>CAZCCA010000010.1:0-11708 GCA_964497215.1 uncultured Candidatus Peribacteria bacterium
CTTTCAGAAAATTCTGAATATGAAGATGCAAGAAATGAACAAGCTCAAGTTGAACTAAGAATTTCAGATTTAGAAGAACAATTAAAAAATATTGAACTTATAAAAGAAGATATAAAATGATGAAGAGTTAACATGGGTTCAGTTATTGAAATTGAAAATTGTGATACAAAAGAAAAAGAAACTTTTAAAATAGTTGGTTCTACTGAAGCTGATATATTAGCTGAAACTCCAACTATATCAAATGATTCATCTGTTTGAAAGGCTATGCTTTGAAAGAAAAAATGAGATAAAGTAAAAGTTCAAGCAAAAGCAGGTTTAGCTGAATATAAAATTGTCTCAATTAAATAATTAATTCTTAATAAAATATTATGAATTTAAATACATATTATGATAATCTTATTTTAGTACCTGCTGTTGCTTTTGTAGTAACTATTTTTCTAAAATGAATATCAATAAAAATAAAAACTGGTAAATTTGATTTAGCTTGAGCTTTATGAAGTTGATGAATGCCTTCTGTACATTCTGCTGTTGTAGTTTCTTTAGCTACTGCTGTAGCTATTAAACATGGTATAGATTCTGATCTTTTTGCTATATCAATGGCTTTTACTTTAATTATAATTTATGATGCAATAAATGTTAGATTTGAAGCCTGACAGCATGCTATTGCAATTAATGAAAGTATTTGAGAAAAAAAATTCAAAGAATCTTTATGACATCTTCCTAGTGAAGCTTTTGCTTGAAGTATATTAGGTATAATTGTTGCAATTATATTCTATTATATATAAAAAGCTTGATTTAGTTTTAAACTAAATCAAGCTTTTTTATTCTACAGTAACACTTTTTGCAAGATTTTGAGGTTTATCTATATCTTTATTTAGATTTTTAGCAATTTCAACTGCAAAAATCCATAATGGTATAAGTGGTAGAAATGGAGTTAATATTGGATGAGATTTTGGTATTTCTATTACATCATCATAGATATCTTTTATAGTATCTCAAGCAGTTATAACTCATAATATTTTTCAATTTCTAGCCTGTATTTCTTTTACATTTGATATAGTTTTTTCTCTAAATATTCATTTAGGATTTATAACTATACATGGAAAATTTGGTCATACCAATGCTAATGGTCAATGTTTTAATTCTCATGTAGAGTAAGCTTCAGCATGAATATAACTTAATTCTTTTAGTTTTAAACTACATTCACAAGCTGTTCAGTATACCATATTTCTTCATAAAAAGAAGAAGTTTGAATATTTAGAATATTTATCTGCCAGTGATTTGATATGATTATATTGTTCTAATAATCATTCAAGTTTTTTATCTAATTTTCATAATTTTTCAATTATATTTTTAGCTTCTTGCATTTGTAAATCTCTTTTTAATCACATTGAAAGAGACATAAGTAATAAAACTGATAATTGACCTATTATATTTTTGGTAGAAGCTACTCATATTTCAATTCAAGACTTAGTATATAATCAATAGTCACACATCCTTGCAATTGTACTTCATACAACATTAACAATTCAAAAAGTTTGACATCATTTTTGTTTTACCATTTTTACACACTCTCTAA
Source organism: uncultured Candidatus Peribacteria bacterium (assembly GCA_964497215.1). Taxonomy (GTDB): domain Bacteria; phylum Patescibacteriota; class Gracilibacteria; order BD1-5; family UBA6164; genus UBA6164. The sequence goes on from CAZCCA010000010.1 coordinate 1,580, forward strand.
CATCTGCTGTTTCTCAAGACTGAGATATAAAGATATATAGAGTTTTTTTGTTTGGTATAAATTTTTCATATAAAAATTCACTTGAAACTCTAACTTCAGTTTTTAATCATGACAATTCTTCAAACCAATTTTTTCATACAATTCAAGCAAAATAACTTGAACCGGATGCTATTATTTCTATATTTTCAATTTCTTTTTCATTTAATTTATCTAATGTTTCATTATGAATTGTTTTTGTTTCAAAGTTTATTCTTCATTTTAATGAATTTCTTAAAACAGAAGGTATTTCATTTATTTCTTTTTCAGTAAATGTTTCAAATTTTCATTTATCAGCTATTTGAGTATTTTCATCTATTTTTTCATGTTTTTTATTTATTTCTTCTCAAAGAGAATATACTGAATATTTTCAATTTTTAATAACTATTGTTTCATTATCTTCAAGAGTAGTAAATTCATGAGATACTTTGTTTAATGCATTTAAGTCACTAGATAGAAATATTCAATTATTTCATACTCATACAATCATTGGACTTCATAATTTTGCTCAAATAATTGTTTCAGGTTCTTCTTTATCTATTATAACTAATGCATATGCTCAAACTATTTGTTTTAGTACTTTTTCTATAGTAGTAACTAAATTTCAATCATATATATCTTCAATGAGTTTTGCAATAACTTCTGTATCAGTATCTGAATAAAAATTATATTTTTTACTTAATTTTTCTTTTAGTTGTATATAATTTTCTATTATTCAATTATGCACAACAAAAAATCTATTATTTTTTGATTTATGTGGATGAGTGTTTAATTCATTTACTTTTCAGTGTGTAGCCCATCTAGTATGAGCTATTCAGCTATTATAATTATTTAGTTTTAAATTATTTTTTTCTATTTTTGTTGCTAAGTTTGATACTTTTCAAATAGATTTTTCTAGGTAAATATCTCCAAATTTATTCACTCATATTAATCAAGCACTATCGTATCATCTATATTCTAAATTTCTTAATCATTCAATTAAAAATGGTATAGAGTTTTTAGTTCAATTATATGCAAAAATTCAACACATATTTTTTAACATTAATTATTATTTTTAGTATACTTAATAATATTTTTTTTATTAATATATGCAATAAAAAAAGATAGTTTATGTTAAAAACTAGCTTTTTTATTATACTCTTATTTTTGTAATCTTTTCTGCATATTTCATACAATAACTTGGAATACATTTACCAGTAATTCAAGCTATAAGTGGTAAAAATCACATAAAAGCAATTAATGAATCAATATCAAGAGAAGGTCATTCTACAATAATTGATGATATATAAAATAAAAATATACCAAATATTATTTGAATAATTCTCATGTATTTCTTTTTTAAAATACATATTTTAAATATTCACATAAAAATAGGAATTACTCATAATGCTATAAGTATATATTTAACTATATCAACATTATTTTCAATATTCATAAATAAAAATGTAGTTTTAATTTCATCTCATTGATATATTAAATTATAATAAAGAGATATAATTAATACTAGTCAAAATATTATTCTACTTGCTCTAATAGTTAAATCAGAAGGTCTTTTTTGTATAAAACTTATAAATCACATCATAGCTTTTATTTATGTTAAAATATAAAAATCATATAAATAGTATAGAAAGTAAAAAAAAAGTAAAATTAATTTTGACTTTTTTCTTGTTTATATATAATACACAAGCTTTAGAAGTAAAAAATATTACTGGGATGTCGCCAAGTGGTAAGGCAACGGACTTTGACTCCGTTATGCGTAGGTTCGAATCCTACCATCCCAACCATATTATGTTTAATTTTTTGCAGAAAGTTAAGTGTATTATAAGTTAGAAGTTAGAATTCTATTGTAGGGAATAGAATCTGATACTAGAAGATTAACTTATGATTTATAAAATTTATTAATTAACCATTAAAAGCTATGTTAGCTGTAATCGAATTAGGATGAAATCAATTTATTGTTAGAAAAGGTGAAACTATTGATGTTAAAAAACTTCAAAAAGAAGCTTGAGATAAATTTTCTGTTGAAGCTTTATTAGTTACTGATGAAGAAGGAAAAGAAACTAAAGTTTGAACTCCAGTTGTAGAAGGTTCTAAAGTAGAACTTAAAGTATTAGAACAATTTAAAGGAGAAAAAGTTAGAGTCTTCAAGAAAAAATCTAAAAAAAGATATACAAGAAATAAAGGATTTAGGGCTCATTTAACTAAATTAGAAGTATTATCTGTTGAATAATTAAATTTTGAAAATCTTATTTATAGAGTATAATATCTTTATAAATAGGATTTTTTTAATGTTTATTTTTTTAATCTATAATTGTGGCTAAAAATGAAAAAACGAGAGTAAATGTTAAGGCTCGTTTAAATAGACATCTAAGAATTGTTAAAGAAAATATATGAGTTTGAGATAAAAAAAATATTTTTAAAACAGGATATGATTTTAAATTAGTATTAATTTTTATGTTATTTTTAATGCCAATTTATCCTACTTTGGCTTCTTTTATGTATAATAATTCTGCATATGATTTTTATAGATGAGATATTGATGAATCATCAATTATTGAATCATATTATTGATGATGAGATGAATTAAGTGAGATTAATAGTCCTATTTTAGAATCAACAGATTCTTTTATATCTGTTAATACTATTTTAGATGATGAAAGAGATTTAGCTTGAACAAATGAAATAGTTGATTATGAAGTAAAACCTGGTGATTCTTTTTCTGTTATAGCATATAAATTTAGAGTTTCTACAAATTCTATTTTGTGGGCTAATAATTTTACAAAAAAGCATGTATTACATCCATGAGAAGTTATAAAAATTCCACCAGTTACATGACTTATTCACCAAGTTAAAAAATGAGATACTATTTCTTCAATAGCTAAAAAATATGATACTCCTATTGAAAAAATATTGAAGCAAAATTTATTAAAAGAAGGAGAAAATTTAATTGTATGAGATGTTTTAACAATACCATGAGCTATTAAAAAAATACCAAAACCTGTATATAGAAAACCAGTTAAAAAATATACAAAATATTCTTCAAAAACTACATATGTAAAAAACACATGAAAATATAAGTTAGTATGGAGAAAACCATATTCATGAGTACCATGAAATTGTACTTGGTATGTAGCTTCATATGCTAATGTAAATTGGAGATGAAATGCTAATGAATGGTTAAAAAATGCAAAGGCTAAATGACATAAAATTTGACAAGTTCCAAAAGTTTGAGCAATTGTGCAACTATCAGGTAGATGATATAATAGAAGGTATTGACATGTTGCTTTAGTTATGGAAGTAGCAAAAGATTATATTATAGTTAGTGATATGAACTATAGAAAATTATATGAAGTAACTTATCGTAAAATTAATAGAAATGATAGAACAATTGATTGATATATATATTTAGATTAAAAAAATAATTCATTTTTTAAAATGAATTATTTTTTTATTTTTTCATAGCATTTGAAATTTTATAAACAACTTGATTTATAGGATTTAAAGTTTTATGTAACATTTCTCTATATGCTATATAATCTTCTTTTAATAATTTTAATAAAATATGTGCTGTAATATTATTTTCATATTGAGTATAAGCTTGAAAAGCTAGAGGAAAAACTTTGTAAACATGCTGTATTTCATTATCTAATTGTGCCAATTTTTGTTTTTCTGTTTGCACAAGTTCAAGTGGAGTATAATGTCATTTTTTAGGATCTAAGTTATTTTTAATATTTTTATTATATTCTTTTAAGTATTCTAAATAACTTATATATTTACATGTTTGATATGTAGCTTGTTTTAATAAAATTAGTTTTTGTATAGAGTTTTTATCATCTGTTTTTGTACATTTAAAGCTTTGAGATATTTTATCTAGTTTTGTTATTTGATTATCTATTTTACCAGAAATTTTTTGTGATAATTCACTTCATTTTTTTAATAACTCATCTTTTATAAGTTGGTATGATTTTTTTTGTGTAGTGATTAATCAACATTTATAAATATTATTCATATTATTTGTATGAGTTTTTTTTATATCATTAAATGAATATTTATTTTTTTGTTTAATCTCTTTATAATCATCTAAATTATCTGCAATTTTTGGATTATAATCATAATCTTTACATATGTTTTGAACTCTTTGTTTATATAGTTCATATCATGTTTTTGATGAATATGTAGATGTATTATCTTCTGCTATAACAGAAAATGACAAAATACTAGATACTGTTATTATTAATATAGTAGATAGTAATATTTTCATAATTTATTTTTTAGATTTATATATTTATATTATATTAAATATTATAATATTTAAAAATTTTTTATTTTTCAACTTTTCTCTAATACTTCTTTATTTCATATTTTTTTATATATATAATATTTTCTATATTTTGATAACATATTTCATTTTCTATCAGATGAAATAAATAATTTAGTATATCATCATAAGTTTGTTATAGTAAATGTTCAACTAGCAGTTTCTGAAAAAGTTTCTTGCTGAACTACTAATCAACTAGATGTTTTATATTTATAATAAACTGGTCATCAATTTATTATTTTTATAGTTATATTACTATCATATAATATTTTTCAACTAGATGTTTCTGTTTTTTTTAATGATAATTTTTTTTTATTTGTTTTTTCATAAATAAATTTATCTCAATTTGATAAATAAAAATTTGTCACATTTTCTCTATCTATTACTCAATTATTTATAGCATTATTTATTTCATTTTCTATTTTAAATTGATTTGTTAGATTTGAATTATTTTTTAGGTTTTTATTTATACTTGTACTTATTCATATAAAAGTAACACTTATAATAAGGCTCAAAAAAGTAGCCCATATAAGTATTGATGCATTTTTATTACTTTTTTGCATAAAATAGTAATTTATGATAATATTTAACTAATTATAAGTTATAACTTTTAAAAAACAAGTTATGGTTGTTCCAAAAGTAAAAAAAGTATCAGAACTATTAAAAGATGAAATTCTAGAAAAAGAAAATAAAAAGCAATATAGCTCTGATAAATTTAAAAAAATTGAAGAAAAAGTTAAAGATTCTTTAAAAAAGCAAAAAACAGATGATGCTTTAAATGATATAACTATTTGAGCATTAGTTTTAGGTAGTTCAGATGTACATTATGATACATTTGAAGATTATGTAGTTGTAAGATTTAGAATTGATTGAGTTTTAGTTGATATTTTTAGACTTACTCATAAAGAATATAAACCTATTTTAGAAAGATTAAAATATTCTTCATCTTTGAAGTTAAATATTACAAATATACCACAAGATTGAAAATATGATTTAACAATTGATGCTAGAAAAATTGATGTAAGAGTTTCTACTTTACCTGTTTGAAATTATGAAAATGTAGTTTGTAGAATTCTTGATAATACTAATGCAATTATAGATTTCGATAAATTATGATTTTTTTGGACAACTAAAAGAATGCTTGAAAGAGCTATTACAAAAAGAAATGGTATGATTTTGGTTACTTGACCTACTGGTTCAGGTAAGACAACTACACTTTATACTATTTTAGCAAAACTTAATACTAGAGAAAAAAAGGTAATTACTTTAGAAGATCCTATAGAATATAAAATGAATTGAATTATTCAATCTGAAGTTGATGAAAAACAAGGTTTTACTTTTAAAACATGATTAAGAGCTCTTTTAAGACAGGATCCAGATATTATAATGGTATGAGAAATTAGAGATAAGGATACATTGGAAACAGCAACTCAAGCTTCTCTTACATGACATTTGGTTTTATCAACTTTGCATACAAAATCAGCAGCTGAAACTTTGAATAGAATTATAAATATGTGATTAAAACCTTACGTTTTGGCATCAGCTCTTGATACAATTATAGCACAAAGATTGGTTAGAAGAATTTGTGAACATTGTAAAGTTGAAAAAGAAAAAACAGCACTAGAAACAAGTATTATTAGGAATATGATGAAGGAAATATGAATGAGTAGTGTTATTTCTAATCATATGAAGCTTTATGAAGGGAAGTGATGTCCAAAATGTAATAATAGTGGTTATTCTGGAAGAATATGAATATATGAGATTATTTCTTTAAATGAGGAGTTAAGAGATTTAATTAGAGAAGGTGCTACTTCTTATGAGATTATTAGAAAAGCTAGAGATTGAGATTTAATTACTATGAAAGAAGACGGTATTCTAAAAGCTATAAAGTGATATACAACAATAGAAGAAATTCTTAGAGTTATTTAAGGTTTATTCAATATTTTTTATTTTCAGATATAGCATAATTTATTCATATAATTTCTCATTTTGAATTAAGTATAGGTCATCATGAAAATCAGGGTTTTATATTATTTGATATTTCAAGTAAGTTAAGTTTATTATTTAGCTTACTTTTATTATTTATTAAAATTCATGTATTATAAATGATTTCTAGTGTCTTGGGTTCTACTCAAAAGCTATAAATAATTTGTTTATTTTTAGTTGAATTATTTTTATTTAATAATTTTATATTATTATTTGTATAATTTATTTTTAATATTGCTAAATCATTTTTAATATCATTTTTTATTATTTTAGAATTGTACTTTTTTCAATTATATATAACTATATTATTCTTTGTTAATATATGACTTACAGTTTGAATTTTTCAATCATTACTAATAAAAAATCATGCTCCTATTCATCATTTATTTATATTTTTAAATAATCAGTTTGGGTTGTTTTTATAACTTATTAATTCTTGTTTGGGAATAATTATCACTATAGATTTTTTTATATTATTTATATCTATTTTTTTGTTTATAAAAAAAGTATTGATGAGATAAATTCATCAAATAATATAAATTCATGCTAATAAGTAAATAATATATTTCATATTTTGTAAAATTTATTTACAATTTATTTTTATTAATTAATATTAATATATAATAATATATTATAAAAAAAATATGGAAAAACAAATTATTGAAATGTTTAAATTACAAGATACTTTAAATAAAAAGACTTCTTGAGATAATTGGAAATTATGAGTTACAAATAAATGAAAAATAATTAATTGGAGAAGATGTATTTACATGGAATTAGCTGAGGCTATTGATAGTGTATCTTGGAAACATTGGAAAAATATAGATTGATGAATCGATTATGAAAATTTTAAAGTTGAGTTAATTGATATTTGGCATTTTTTAATGAGTGAATTGCTTAGATTTTATTCTATAGATGAATTAGTTATATTAGTAACTAAATATTCTAAAATAAAATCAAATATAAAATTACCTATCAATTGGAAAAAAGAAAATAATACTCAAATAGATGATATTTTAGAACCATATGAAAATTTAATGGCTTTATCTCTTTTAAAAATAGATGATAAAGACTATTTAGAAAGTTTAATTGAATCTTTTTTTATATGTTTAGATTCTGCTTGAATTTCTTTTGATGGTTTATATAAATTATATATTTGAAAAAATGTATTAAATAAATTTAGACAGGATCATGGTTATAAAGAATGAGTTTATATAAAAATTTGGAACTGAGAAGAAGATAATGTGGTAATGCAAAAAATAATTGAAAATACACTTTGATTTGATGAGATTTATACTGAATTAGAAGAAGTTTATTCTAAATTTACAAAAATCTAAATTTGAAGTTGAATATAAATAAAAAATAAAGAATTGATTTTAAATCAATTCTTTATTTTAATTTATTAACTAAATCTGAAATATTATTTATTAAAATAATTTCAGATTTTTTTGTTTTTATTTCAGTTTTAGGGGAATAAATATATTTAAATCACATTTTTTCAGCTTCTTTTATTCTTTTTTCTAAATGTATAGGTTTTTTAACTTTACCTGTTAGAGAGATTTCTCAAATATAAATACTATCTTTAGGTAGTGGTTTATTCAATTTACTTGATATAATTGATGCTGCTAGACTCAAATCTATTCCAGGTTCTTCTATTTTTAATCATCTTGCAATATTTGTATAAACATCATGAGATTCTAGTTTTATTATAGAATATTTTCACAAAACAGCTACTATTAAATCAAGTTTAGAACTATTTATTCATCTTGCTGATCTTTTTGGATAACCAAATTTTGTATATGTTGTAAGACTTTCTGTTTCTATAATAATTGGTCTTGTTCATTCAATAGTTATAGAAAGACTAGATCATATTGTTGCTTCAGTTGAATTTATAAATTCAAGTCATGGATTTTTAAGGTCTATTAATCATTTTTCTGTCATATTAAAAATACCTATTTCTGATGTTGCTCAAAATCTATTTTTTAAAGCTCTTAAAATTCTTAAATTATCATATTTATCTCCTTCAAAATATAATACAGTATCTACCATATGCTCTAATGTTTTTGGTCATGCTAAATTTCAGTCTTTATTAATATGTCATATTATAAATATTGCTGTATTAGTAGTTTTTGCATATGCTACTAATAATTCTGTAATGTATCTTACTTGAGATATACTTCAAGATGTTGATGTAATATTATTTGAATGCATTACTGAAATAGAATCTATTATAAGAATTTTACAAGGATTTTTCTTTAATGTTTCTAATATATTTTCAATACAATTTTCTCATAATATTTTCATATTATCTGAGTTAACTCACAATCTTGTAGCTCTTGATGATATTTGATATGGTGTTTCTTCTCAAGAAATATAAATAATTTCTTTTTTTGTTTTACTTGCTAATTGAAGTGTTATAGTAGATTTTCAAATACCTGGTTCTCAAGATAATAAAACTACTCATCAAGGAACTATTCCTCATCATAATGCATTATTTAATTCTTGAGAACTAGTTATAATTTTTTCTAGTGATTTATCTTTTTTTATATTTTTTATATTTTCTAGTGTTTTAGATTCTCATTTTATGCTTGTATTTAGTCATGAAATTTTTGATTCTTTAAATTCTTTTAAACTTCACCATTCTTTACAAAAAGGACATTGTCATTGCCACTTTACTGATTCATTTCAACAGTTTTCACAGATATACATTTTATTTTATTATTATATAAGTATATAATAAGTATATAAAAATATATATTATTGCAAATTTTTTATATTGCTTAATATATTTTTTTAGTTATTCTAACTAAAATTATTTTTAAAATTAAAATAAAATGATAAAAGAAAGTGATTTAATTTATGGAAAATTTCAAGCATGAGAAAAGTTTTGATTTTTTATTCCTGAAAATAGAGATGAATTTTGATGAGATTTTTATGTTTCAAAAGAAAATTTTTGATTAGCTCAAGATGGGGATAAGGTTGAAGCTAGGATTTTAAAAAAATCAAAGGGTAAAAAACCTGAAGTAAAAATTATAACAGCATATTGAAGAACTCCTCAAAAAAATCAATCAAAATTTGTAGAAGGTATTTATTCTGGATGAGATTGAAATTTTGGTTTTATTGATGTTGAAGGGAGAGAAAAATGATATTTTGTTTATTGATTAAAAAAGAATTGAGCAAAAGATTGAGATAGAGTAAAAGCTGAAATACTAGATTTTAAATGAAAAAAAGAAGCAATAGTAGTAAAAATATTACCTACAGAAGAAGAATTAATAGTTTGAAGATTTCAAGATAAAGATAGATTTGGTTTTGTTATTCCTAATGAAGGAAAGAAGAATGATATTTTTATAGCTGGTAGTAGAAAAAATTGAGCAAAAGATTGAGAAATAGTTGAAGTAAAAATAATTAAAAGATGATGAAAAAATCCTGAATGAGTAATTAAAAGAATATTATATTAAAATTATAAAATATATTAATTTAAAAAAGCTTTAACATATATTTGTTAAAGCTTTTAGTATTTTAATGGTACCTGAAGAGGGAATCGAACCCTCACATCCGAAGATAAGGGATTTTGAGTCCCTCGTGTCTACCAATTCCACCATTCAGGCATTTTTTAGTATAAACTATGGTGGAGCCGACAAGTCGGCCCCATAAAACATCAAATTTGATGTAGTCATAGTATATATAAAAAATATTTTTTGCAAATTTAATTAGCTTGTTTTTAAAAAATAATCTATTTCTTTTTTTCTTCTCTCCAATAATCAATTATTTATTTTCTTTGATTTTCAT
>CAZCCA010000011.1:0-11078 GCA_964497215.1 uncultured Candidatus Peribacteria bacterium
AAATAAAAACTGACTAAGTCAGTTTTTATTTTTGTTTAAAATTAATTAAAAAATTATTTATTTCTAAAATAATTACACTATCATATTTTATTTTTTTTATTTTTAATTTCTTTAAATCTTTTACTAATAAATATTTAACTCAGTTTATTTTTATTTTATTTAATTTATTTATTTCTTTCTTTAACTCATCTTTATTTTTTGATTCAGAAATATGAATAAAAATATTTTCATCAGCTTTTTCTCAATAAAAACTAAATTCAAACTTTCAATTTAAACCTGAATAAATATCATAATTGTTAAAGTCTAATATGTTAAAAATTAAATTTTCTATTAATATTTTATTTTTTAAATTAAAATTAGCTAAACTATTTCTTATTCAATTATCATTAAAATAATATTTTATTTTAGAATTAATTATTTTACTATTTTTTAAATCATATTTATAGCATTTTTTTATAATTTTAGCCTGAATAGAAAAATCTATATAATCTATAACTGTTTTTAATGAAATTTTATTTATTTGATTTAATTCTTTTTGTATTTCTCTAAGTGAATTAAAACTATTATATTTTGCTAAAAATGTAATAGTAAATATATATAAATCTATACTTTTTACTGAAAAATCTTTAAATATACTGTTTAAAAATATATCATTGGTTAATATTTTTAAAATATTTTTTTTAGATCTAATATCTTCTATATCATTAATTATATTAATATTTCAGTATAATAGTTTATTATTTATATTTTCTTCATTTAAATATATATTATTTTTTATTTCAATCTCTTTTATTCATGAAATTTTTATATCATTTCATAATAATATAACTTTATATTTGTTTTTATACAAATATGATATAAAATTTTTAATTCATTCTATTTTAGAAATATTTTGTAATATAATTATTTTTGGTATTTTGTATAATTGAACATAGTCATTTAATAGATTTAATATATCTAAATTATTTTTAATTTTATTTTCTAGATCATCAGCTTTATTAAAATAAAAATAATTATTATTAGTTTTTGTTTTATTTATAAGATTTTTAATAAAATTTACTTTTCATATTTTTCTCATTCATGATACTATTACTAATTTATCATTATTTAGTGTATTTATAGTATTTTTAATTATATTTTTATCTATTTCATAAAAATTATTAAGATTAAGAGAAAAGAAGTTACTTCTATTTTTATTATTCATTATTGTATTTTTGTTATAGTTTAATTATATATAATATAAATATATTTATATTTAAATCAATATTATTTATTTTTAATTTTCAGTTTATTTTTTATATTTTTCAGTTATAATAAAAAAAATATTATTAATAAATTGTGATGATTAAAAAAGTAGAAAATTTATTGATTGATTCAATAAATAATAAATTTAATTTAAAATTTGATTGATTAAAAATTACAGAATCTCCAAAAAATATGTTTTGAGATTTTTCATTTAATTGATGAATTTTATCTAGAGATTTAAAAAAGAATCCAAATATCATTTTAGAAGAATTAAAAGATTTTATTTTAAAAAATAATAATGATTTAATTGATGATTTAGAAGTAACTTGAGCATATTTAAACATTAAATTAAAATCAGATATTTATACTAATTTATTTTATAAATATTATGATGAGTGAATATTTAATAAATCTTTAGAAAAAAATAATAAATCTATTGTTATTGATTATATATGAGCTAATGTCTGAAAACCTCTGCATATATGACATATGTGTACTCCAAATCAATGACAAGTTTTGATAAATATTTATAAAAAACTATGATATAATGTTATTTCTGATAGTCATATAGGAGATTGGTGAATTATCTTTTGAAAACTTATAACTGCTTTTAAATTATGGTGAGATTTTGAAGATTTAGAAAAAAATGCTGTAAATTATTTATTAGAGCTTTATGTAAAAATAAGTAATGAAATAGAAAAAGAAAATGAAAAATGAATTACTGATTTAGAACAAAGAACTAGAGATGAATTTAAATTATTATCTGAATGAAATAAGGAGTCAATTGAATTATGGAAAAATTTTACTAAATATTCTATTGAATCTATGCAGTTTCAATTAGATAGATTAAATATTAAACCTGACTTTAATATTTGAGAAAGTTTTTATGAAGGTTTATGATTACCTAAGCTTGAAAATTATCCTGATTTAAAGGATGATATGCATTCAGTTGTAAATGAATTAATTAAAAAAAATATTGCTACAAAAAATGAAGATTGTTCTGTATGAGTAATATTTGATGAAGAGCTAAAAATTCCTAGTTGTATTCTTCAAAAAAGAGATTGAACTCATGGTTATTTAGCTTCTGATTTAGCTGCTATTAAATATAGAATGCAAAATTGGAATCCTTCTAAAATAGTTTATTTTGTAGATTCTAGACAACAATTACATTTAAGACAAGTATTTTTAATTGCAAAATTAGCTTGATGGGTTAATAATACTGAATTATTTCATGCTGCTAATTGATTCATTTCATTGAAGGATTGAGCTATGAGTACAAGAAAAGGTAGAATTATAAAACTTGATAAATTATTAGATGAAGCTGAAGAGAGAGCTAAAAATATTATTTTAGAGAAGAGAGATGATATTAAATGAGATGAACTAGAAAAATTATCAAAAATTATTTGAATAGGAGCTATAAAATATTGATATTTAAAGAAAAATAGGGAAACAGATGTTATATTTGATTGGGAAGAATTTATGAGTTTTGAATGAAATTCTTGACCATATATTCAATATGCATATGTAAGATCAATAAATATTTTAGAAAAGTCTAGTTTTGATTTAAATGTTTTTTCAGATAACAAAAATCTTTGATTTGAATTACAAGAAGAAATAGAATTGGTTAAAAAACTTTTAGATTATAAAGAAAATTTATTACTTACTTCTAAATTAAATTCTCCACATATTTTATGTAAATATATTTATGAATTAACAAAAATTTTTAATATTTTTTATAATAATATTCACATTTTAAATGAAGTAGATGAAAATAAAAAAATATTAAGACTTAGATTAGTAAAAGTTTTTTCAGAAACACTAAAGGATTCTTTTAAAATGCTTTGAATAGAAATGCCTGTTAAAATGTAGTAATTATAATTAAAATAAAATAATGTCAGTAGATTATAATAATTTTGCTAAAACATTTTCAAATTCTAGAAAAAAAATGAAATGGGAGGAGATAGATTATTTCCTTTCTTTTTTAGAGTGAGAAAAAAATATAAAAATACTAGATATATGATGTGGTAATTGAAGATTTCTTTGAGTATTAAAAGATAAAAATATTAATTTAAATAGGTATTTAGGAATTGATTTATCTAAATGACTTTTAGATGAAGCAAAAATTATTCATATAAATAATGAATTTTTAGAATTAAATATGCTTGAAATTGATAAAATTGATTCAAAATTTGATTATATTTTTTTTATAGCTAGTTTTCATCATTTGGATAATATTTCAGATAGGGAACAAGTATTAAAAAATGCACATAGCTTATTAAATAAAAATTGAAAAATATTTATGACAAATTGGGCTTTAAATAGTGATTTAAATGAGAAAAGATATTCTAAATCTATTATAGAAAACAGTAAAAATACTTTTTGAAGTTTGGATTATTCTATAAAAATCTGAAAATTTACTAGATATTATCATTGTTTTTCATTAGATGAATTAAAATATTTATTTAATAAAACTTGATTTAAAATTATAGAAAATAGATTGTTTGAAAACAGGAGAAATTTTATTTCTATAATACAAAAAAAATGAGACTAAGTCTCATTTTTTTTGTATTAAAATCAATTTACAGGATATGGAATTCATTGATTTGGATTAGTTGTATCACTGCTAGTAATTTTTTGTTTATCAATTAATATAGTTGTTCCACTTCAAATTAATGTTTCTGGACATTTATCTTTATCATCAAAACATGATTCTGAATCATAATCTCAAACTATTCTAGTAATATATTCATCAGTTCATTCTTTTTTTATAGTATATGCTATATTATAGTATGTTCAATTTTTATTAGAATTTCACCATGTAGTATCAGAACTAAAAGGTTTTTTAAAGCTAGCATAAACATATCTTCATATTCAAAAATCAATTAATTTTTTATTTCAGTCAGTTACTTTTATATCTCATATTTCAGGATCATATAAATCTTTAGTTAAATATCTTTTTCAAAGGGTATTTTGAGATATTACTCATTTTGCTCATATTTGTTTATTACTCCAAGCTCATGTTCAGTATACTATTCATCCTCAATCTGCAGAAGATATTGCAGTTATTTCTTCTCAATTTTTTGTAACAGATAATGTATTAGATGGTTTTGCTGTTGTTCATGTATTATATCACCATCTATTTCAATCACTATTTAAATCAGTTGCAGGATAATAATTTTTATCTGCTTTATATTGTTGTAATGAACTTTCAATTGTAGATACATCTGAAATTTTTCTTCATGACACTGCTTTATCTACAGCTCATCAAAAGTTTTGATATGCAACTACTGATATAATTGCTAGAATAGTAATAACTACTAAAAGTTCAACTAGTGTAAATGCTTTATTTTTTGTGTTTTGCATAAAAATAAGTTATTTAATAATATTATGTTTATATAATATTCTTTATCTTTTTTTTGTAAAGAAAATATTGTAAAAAACTTCATATATGTTAATATACAATTATTAATTATTTTTAAATAAATATGGAAAATAAATACCAACAAACTGATAAGAGAATATTAAAAATCATTGATATAGTTTCAGAATATATGACAAATTTAAATCATTCATATATTAAGAGTGAGATATTAAAAGCTTATGAATATGCAAAAGAATCACATGAATGACAAAATAGACTTTCATGAGAACCTTATTTGAGTCATCCTGTTGAAGCTACATATATTTTATTATCTCTAAAACCTGATTTATTTACTATTCAATCATGTTTAATGCATGATGTAATTGAGGATACTGATAAATCAAAAGATGATATAAGCAATACTTTTTGAGAAGAAGTTGCTTTTTTATGTGAATGAGTTTCTAAACTTGAAAAAGTAAAATATAGATGAGAAGATAGAAATATTTGAAGTTTGAGAAAAATGTTTATTGCTATGGCTGATGATTTAAGAGTTATTTTCATTAAATTAGCTGATAGATTACATAATATGAAGACTCTTAAGTTTCATCCTAAACCTGAAAAAAGAGAAAGAATAGCTCTTGAAACACTTAATATTTATTCTCCTATAGCTGATAGACTTTGATTATATCAATTTAAAAATAACTTAGATAAAGAATGTTTCAAAATATTAGAACCAGAAGCATTTAAAATTTTAAAAAAAGAATTAAAAACACTAGAATGAAATATTAGGGATTTTACTAATAATGTTATTAAAGAAATAGATGAGTTATTTAAATGATATATATCAAATTATGAGATTGATTTTAGGGTAAAATCAATTTATTCTATTCATAAAAAATTAAAAAAGAAATGATTAACTCATGCACGTGATTTATATGATTTATTTTGAATTAGAATTATTGTTGAAAATGAATCAGATTGTTATAAGGCACTTTGAATTATTCATAAATCTTGGACTCCACTACCTCAAAGGTTTAAAGATTATATTGCTTTACCTAAGCCAAACTGATATAAAAGTTTACATACAAATGTTATGTGATTATTTAAAAATCAAAGGAAACAACCAACAGAGATTCAGATCAAAACATTTGCTATGAAGGAATATTCAGATTTATGAGTTGCTGCACATTTTGAATATAAAGAAAAATGAAGTAAAATTGCAACTGACATAGACTGGGTAAAAGAATTGAAAGAATTAGTTGATAATGTATGAGATAATGATTTCGTTTGATCATTAAAATTAGATGTTTTTAAGGATAGAATTTTTGTATTTACACCAAAGTGAGATTTCATAAATTTACCTGCATGATCTACACCTATTGATTTTGCATACTATGTACATACTGAGCTTTGAGATCATATTAGTCTTGCAAAAGTTAATAATAATGTTTATCCACTTGATAAAGAATTACATAATTGAGATGTAGTTGATATAATTGTAGATAAAAATAAAAAACCAAATCCTTTTTGGGTATGATTTGTTAAAACTGTTAAAGCAAAAAATAGAATAAAGAATTATCTTAAAAAAGAAGATAGAGATATTCATATAGAAAGATGAAAAGAGATAATAAATAAATATTTATTAAAAGCTTGACTTGAACAGCTTGATAAAGATTTTTCTGTCTTCAAAAATATAGATTGAGTTACTTATAAAATGGAGGATAGACTTAATTTGTTGGAACAAATATGAAGTTTCAGTATAAATCCTTCATCTATCATAAAAAAAATATTAAAAGATAGAAATTTACTACCTACAAAAAAAGATAAAATAAATATAAAAATAGATAAAAATATAGATGATAAAAAAATAAAAAAAGATGATTTTATTATTTGATGAGAGTGAAATATTCCTTATAAATTATGACATTGTTGTAGAAGAAAAATTCCAAATGAAATAGTAGCACATATAAATTCTAAATGAATAGTTACAATTCATAGAAGAAATTGTAATGTAATTGATTGAGTTAATAAAGATAGATTATTATCTGCTCATATTAGATGAGAAAATGAATGAGATATTTTAGTAAATATAAATTTTGTATTTGAAAACAAAATATGAGTTTTAAAAGAATTGAGTGATATATTATATTCTATGTCTATTAATATTGATGAAATCAAATCTACAAAATTATGAAATAAAAAAACACAAATAAGTTTAAAATTAATAATTCCTGATTATGATTATTTGATTATTGATAGATTTGTAGATAGAGTTAAACTAAAATTTTGAGATAATTTACATAATTCTGCTATTTGAAAAATAGATAAAGAATTTTAATTCTTTATCTATTTTTTATTAAATTTAAAATTATTTTCTAAGATTTAATTTAGCTAATAATTCAGTATATTTTTCATTATCTTTTCTTTTTAAGTATGAAAGTAATTTTCTTCTTTTAGATACCATAAGTAAGATACCTCTTCTTGAGTGATTATCTTTTTTATGAACTAATAAGTGATCTTTAAGATTTTCGATTTCTGCAGTAAGGATAGCAATTTGTACTTCAGTAGAACCAGTGTTTCCTTTTCCTCAGAATTCAGCAACAATTTTAGCTTTTGCTTCTTTTGTAACAGCCATAACTAAGTATTTTTATAGAATAAAATATAACATAAACCGGAAAAATACACCAGTAAATGTGATGGCATTATATAGATAAAACTTCAAAATACAAATTAAAATTGTAAATTACTTGTTATTTATTAATATAATTTAGTATATTAATAAAAATTTTAAATGAAAAAATTTAGTAAATTTTATTTTAAATCTTTTAAATTTGATAAAAATAGTTTGTTAGCAAAATTTAATTATAGTTTTGATAATGATGTTTTTTTTACTGAAATTATAGATTTTTCTAGTAATTTATTTGTTACTAGAGATAATATAGATAGTAAAATTACAAATAATATTTTATTTCATTTACATATAGCATTATGAATTAGTTATTATAAAGCTTTTCCTACTAATGATTTAATTGTTGAGTCTTGAATATTAGATGATTATCAAATCTGATTTTGGAAAAAATTTTATTCAAATTGATTAGGAGAATTTTTATATACAAATAAAATTTCACCTAATGGATTATTTAATTTTATAAATAATTCAAATAAAAAGTATAGAAAAGAAATTTTTAAAGTTTCAGATAAATCATTGGTTCCTGTGTGATGATGAAAAGACTCAATTGTATCAATAGAGTTATTAAAAAATGCCTGAATAAATTTTGATTTATTTGTATTTTGAAAAGATGATTTTCTAAAGACTAGTACTTCTAATATTTCATGAAATAATATTTTATTAATAAAAAGAAAAATTTCAGATAATTTATTTAATTTAAATAAATTATGATATTATAATTGACATGTTCCTATTACCTGATTAATTGCTTTTGTAATGGTGACAGTTTGATATCTGTATAATTATAAATATTTAATTTTATCAAATGAAATATCAGCAAATTTTTCAAATACATTATGGAATTATATAAATATAAATCATCAATATTCTAAAAGTTTAGAATTTGAAATAGATTTTAGAGATTATGTATCTAAATATATAAGTGATGATATAAAATATTTTTCCTTGCTTAGAGGAATGTATGAAGTAAAAATAGCAGAATATTTTTCTAAATTTTGAAAAGAATATTTTTCTAAATTTTCTAGTTGTAATAATAACTTTAAAATATTAAATAAATCAGATAAAATAAAAAAATGAAAACACTGGTGTAATAATTGTCCAAAATGTGCTTTTGTTTTTGCTATATTAAGACCATATATTGATAATAATGATGTTATCACTATTTTTTGAGAAGATTTATTTGAAAATAAAGAACTTGAAACTCTCTATAGGGAATTACTTTGAATAACATGAATTAAACCTTTTGAATGTGTTTGAGAAGCAGAAGAGGTAATATATTCTATGTATAAATCATTAGAAAAATACAATAAATTACCATATATATTAGAGATTTTTAAAAAAGAAGTTTTAAAAAAATTTAAAAAATATGATTTAGAAAAATTAGAAAAAAAACTTGGTAATATATATGACGAAGATATAATACCTAAAGAAATTAAAAAGTTAGTTTTTAATAATAATTAATGAAACAACAAAACCTAATAAAACAAATTTTAAATAATAAAAAGATAAAGAAAATATATAAAAATTTTGATAGAACTTATATAATTGCTTTGTTTTTTATATTTTTTTCACTTTCAATTATATGGAAGATGTTTTCATATACAGTTATAAACTATGATTTTTATAAGAAATTAGCTGATAAACAACAAATATGAGAAGTTGTAGTACCAGTTACTAGATGAACTATTTATTCATGATGAGAAAGAGAAACTATATTAGGAACATCTTTAAATTTATATAACCTAGCAATTGATCCAAAAATGAAATGAGATAAAACTAAATTATCTCTGTTTTTGACTGATATTATTTATATGCAGCTTTGTAAAAATAAGTCAGATGAATTATGTAAAAATAATTTAACAAAATTTTTAAGAGTATTAGATATAGAAGATTTTGTTAATAATGAAGATTTTATAAAAAAATTAATTTTAGATAGAATTAATAAAAGATTATCATCAACAAGAGTTACAAGTGTTTTTATTGATTATAAGCTTGATAATGAAGAAATTACAAAAGTAATTAATTTATGATTAGAATGAATTTATATTAGATGAAATTATATTTATGCTAATCCAGAAGAGATAAATAATTTGCCAGTAGTAGCTGATAAATTATCTAATATATTACCATATACAAAGAAAAATATTGAATATTTATTTAGAAAAAGAGATATTAGATATATTCCTATAATAAATAAATTATCAATTGATGTTTCAGAATATATTAAAAATTATTTAAGTGATGAAAAAGAAGCTTTAAATAAATGAATTTTGGATATAGATAAATCAATTTCTAAATTTTTTATTTTAAAACATGTACCAAATAGATATTATCCTGAATGAAATTTAGCTTCACAAGTTATATGATTTGTTGATAATGATTGAAATTGACATTATTGAATAGAATGAAGATTTAATGATATTTTAAAATGAAATAATTGAAAAATTATTAGTAGAAAAGATATTAAATGAAGGATTATTGATCCTATAACTTTAAATACTGATAAACTTTCATGAGAATGATCTGATATAGTAACTACTATTGATAGAAATATACAGAAAAAAGTAGAGGAATTATTAGAAGCTTGAGTTAAAAAATATAGAGCAAATAAATGAACAGTTGTTGTAATGAATCCAAAAACAGGTGATATTGTTGCAATGGCAAATTATCCAAGCTATAATATAAATAATTATGGTGATGTTTATGAAATAGAAAAAGTAAGGTATTCTAAATATCCAGATCCAAAAATAGATTTACTTGGATATCCTGTTTTTGTAGAAGACAAGGCTAATTGAAAAAAATTTTTTTATGATAATAAAGAAATATATCTGAGAAAAGCAACTAGAGAAGAGCTATGAGATGTAACTTTGGTAAAATACAAATATAAAAATTGATTTTGAGCAGGAGTATATAAAAATGATGCTATTTCATCTTTATATGAACCAGGTTCTATAATGAAATGAATAACTGTTGCTATATGATTAGATACATGAGAGATAAATAAATATTCGATGTATAATGATAAATGAGAAGTAAATATTGATGAATTTACAATAAAAAATGTTTCAAAGAAATGTTTATGATATCATAGTTTTGGTCATGCTTTAAATTATAGTTGTAATATTTGAATGATTAGAATTGTACAAAAAGTATGAAAAGTTTTAAAACATCAATATTTAAATGATTTTTGATTTGGTAGTATAACTGGTATTGATTTAGAATGAGAAGTATTTGCAAAGATAAAACCATGGGAAATGTGGTCAAAAGCACAGTTATTGACAAGTAGTTATTGATTATGAGTTAGTGTTACACCATTACAAATGGCAGCTGCATATAGTGTATTAGCAAATTGATGAATATATATTAAACCAAAGATAATAGATAAAATTAAATTTCCTGATGGGAGAGTATTAAAATATAAAAAAGAAGAAGTTAGAAGAGTAATAAAAAAATCAACTTCTGATACAATTAAAGAAATGTTAGTTGATTCTGCTGCAAATTGACTTGCAAGTAATTGAAATATAGATTGATATTCTGTAGCTTGAAAAACCTGAACATCACAAATTCCATATAAATGAAAATATGAAAAATGACAATGATCTACTATATGATCATATGCATGATTTGGTCCTGCTGAAGATCCTAAATTTGTTATTATTGTAAAACTTGTTAGACCTAGATTATGATCTTGATATGGTTGAGCAACTTCTGCATATATATTTAAAGATATAGCTTCATATTTATTTGATTATTATTGAATACCAAAAAGAGAAACTAAAAAAT
>CAZCCA010000012.1:0-6265 GCA_964497215.1 uncultured Candidatus Peribacteria bacterium
TCAAAAAGGTTTTGATTTATCAAATTCTATTGTATATGTAATTTCATCTTCTTCCCAATTCACTCATGGGTTAGTATTCTTTTCTAAGTTAATTGACTTAGTTTTTCATTCATAATTTGTGTATACTCATAATTGTCTTGGAAATTGTTCTTGTTTTTCTTTTTCTAATTTTTTATAAGCTTTATATGATAATCTATAAATTTCCTTAACTACAGCTAAAGCATCTTTTGTATTTCAAGTTTTTTCAAATTGTTCTATTAATTCATCTAATCTATCATATCAGTCAGGTAAAAATATTCAAAAAGTATTTTGAATCCAATTTGGTTGATATATATTTTTTATAAATCTCCTTAAATTAGCTGGTTCCATATTAGAATTATTTAATATATCAATAATTCTTTTTAATCATTCTAATGTAGTACTTGGAGATAAATACATCTTTCTTAACTCTTCCTTCATATCTATATTTCATTCTTTAGTTTCATTTGATATATTAGTTTTTTTCATAACATTTTCCTTATCTATATTAATACCAAAAGTTTTTAGTATTTCTTCTATTTTTGGTCATTTATGAAGATTTTCTCAATAATTTATAGCTCATAATTCTAATGCTATTCATGATCATTTTGATATAATTAAAGATACTAATGCAATTATTAATGTTCTTTTAACTCAAGAATCAAATTTATTACTATTATCATCTAATCATAATTCTTTTCAAAATGCTTTTTTATCTAATTTTCAATTTAATTCATTTAATATTTCTTTAAATTCTTCATCAGACTCTAATTGAGAATAAAGCCTTTCAACATTATTATCAGCAATATCAAAAACTCTTGCTAATTGCATAATAATACCATTATCTTTAGATAATGTTTCTCATTTTCATCCATATGATTTATTAAATGCTTCTAAATATTTATCAACAACTATTAATTCATTAATTACATTATTAGCTTCTTTTCAATATTTAACTTTTCATCATTTAAAGTTAACTTTTTCTAATCAAGCTTTATATTCATTATATGCATCCTTAGTCTTTTTTCAGCTTATTCAATCTACTCAGTCATTATTTGGTCAAGATTTTCATAAATCATATCATACTCAAACTAAAAAACTTTGATAAGCCATAATTTGTAATTTATTTGCTTTATCTAAACCTCAAATAGTTTTATCAATATTTTTAAAAGTTTCTTGATCTTGATTTAATCTAATTTTTTCTTTTTTTAATCATTTCTTACTTTCATCTATAATCCCTTCTCTTTCATTATCAGCATTATCAATAATACTTCTAAGTTTTTCTTTAAAACTTTTACTATTAATCCAAGTATCAGTTCAATCTACTCATAAAGAATCTACTAAAGTTTTTGCACTATCTTTAGTATATCTTAATTTTTCACCAGCTTCCAACCTAGTTAATAAAGATTTTGCCTCATCTAAAGATAATTCTTTATCATCTAAGTTTTTTGATAATTCATCTTTAAAAGAAATACTACTATCAGGTGCATTATTAAAATTACTTGAAATAAAAGCAAAAAATAATTGTCTATATTGTTTTGTAATATGTAACATAAGTGTTTAATTAATAAATATTTTTATATACTTTTATATAATATCATATTACAACTATAAATAGCAAAAAAAACTACTTGACTATTTATAATAAATCATTAATTAAACAAAAAAGATAGATTTTTATAAAAATCTATCTTTTAAAATTTATTATGATTTAGTTTTAAATTTTAGTATTCAAAAACCTAAAATCATTGAAAGAAATAATAATAATAATATATATTCAGCAGGACCAGTTTGTGGTAATTTTTTTGGAGCTGGAGCAACTACTTTTTTTGCAGCACCTCATGATTTAAATAATACACATTCTTTATGTTCTGTATTATCTATAGTTATTTCTCAGTCTTTTAATATATTATGTGTATAAATATAATAAACAAGTAAACCTATATTTGATCATTTTTCAGCTGTATTTTTTTCTAAATTAAACACTGAAGATAATTTACTTTTAATCCAAGTAACTGATTTTCAAGCAGGTAATACATATCATTCTTCTAAATCACTATATAAAGCATTAAATTCATCAGTATAAGTCCAAAAATCATTAGAATTAGGTGATTGTATCCAATTTACATTTTCTTTATCTAAATTTATCATTTCTGGATCAATTTGTTCTTCTTTATATAGAACTTTATCTACATCTGTAACATTCATCCATAGATCTTTAAGCAATCAAAGATTATCTCATTCTACTTTTTCTCATCAGTTAAAACATTGATTACAAGAATATTGATTAAATACTGGATCTGTAGAACATTCTACTTCTTCATATGCAGCAAATCATGGAGTTACAACTGCTAATAAAGTAGTAGTTAATAATAATTTTTTAAACATAAAATCAAACTTAGATATTAAAAATAACAGCTACATAATACTAAAAACAATAAGAAGTGTCAAAATATTTGACACTTCTTAGCTTTACTTACTTAATTTTTTATTTACAATATATTGTTGTACTAACATAAATAATGTAGAAATTCACCAATATATACCTATTCAAGCAAATAAAATATAAGTAAATATTCAAACCATAACAGGTATTCAATATAACATAAATTTATTCATTAGCTCAGGATCAGGCATAAATTGACTATATCAATTATCTCATTTCTTCTTTTCTAATACAACTCATTTTTTATCATTTTTATTTCATGCTAAAGATAATTTAATTTGAAAAAATTGTATTATTGCAACAATTATAGCTAATATTGCTCATGAAACACCTCAAGAAGATAATAAATTTAATCAAAAGAAATTATAATCTATACTAGATAAATCAAAATTTGATAAAACACTATAAGTAAAGAAAAAATTTGAAGGATCTTTTATTGACAATATTATATGATATATAACAAGTAAAATAGGCATTTGTATAATCAAAAAACCACACGATCCCATAGGATTAACTTTTTCAGTTTTATATAACTCTATTAATTTCATTCATAAAACTTGTTGTTGTCACTTATATTTTTCTTGTATTTCTTTTATTTTTGGTTGAATAGCTTGTAATTTTTTCTGACTTACCATCATTTTATGCTGTGGCCATAACAAAATTATTCTAATTATAAAAGTTATAGTTATAATTGCCCATCAAAAAACTCAATTAAATATAGATAATAAAAATATCATCAAATTGTAAATAGGAGCATAAAATAACCAAATAAAAAGTTTTTTAAATGTTCAACTATTTTCGATTTCAAATTGTTCAATATACTCTTTACCATTTAAATTTAATGTTAAAGTATATTTTCAAATATTTTCAAATTTATCATAATCATTTGAAAAATCAATAATAGTACCTGTTAAAGATGCTATATTAATATCTTTACACATAGAAGAGTCAAATTTTATATAATCACCTAGATATTTTATTTTTAAATCCTCACATGTATTTAAACTAATTCAACTAGAAGTATTGTTTTGTATTTTTATTCAAACAGAAGCAGGAATAGTATAAGTATTTTCAGTAGAACTAACCAAAACTGAATCATCAATTTTTTTTATATCTTTTGAACTAAATAAGTTTATTACTAATATTGTAAGTAAAACTATTAATAATATATCTAAAAATTTTTTCATTTTTTATTTTATTTTATTTAATAAAAACTTTATATCTTTCTTAAAATTTATTATACTTTTTTCATCTTTTTTATCTAGTTTTGTTTGTTTTTTTACTAGAAAAACAAAATCTATTCATCTGCTTGTCTCTAGTTTATCAAAAACTAAATCATAAAAAAGTCTTCTAAAAAAAACTCTTGTAACATTATTTTTTACAGACTTTGCTCATATAACTATTCAATATCTATTTTTTTTTGAATTATTTCTAATATAGTTCAAAACTATACCATATGAAAAAAAGGGTTTTCACCTAGATAAAACCTTTTTCACTTCTCTTTCTGTTAATCTATTTTTTTTTGAAATCACTATTTTATAAAATTATATAAAAAATCTCTTTATCCTTATTTTAGGAAAAGAGATTTAATATTATTTACTTTTTCTAACGTAATTACCTTTTCCATCAAAAGCAGTTTTTCTAGCAGTACCACCAGCTATTATATGCATTTTTGCTTTACCATTAATTTCTTGATATCTTTTAGGGTAAGAAACTGTTAATTGATGTCTACCTTTTCTTCTTCTATTTTTTAAAATATTTCTACCTCATACTGTAGAGCTTCTTTTTAAGAATCCATGAACTCTAAGTCTTTTTCTTTTTTTTAATTTACCTAACATATGATTTTAGTTTATATTATATTAAAGTTGATTACTTTTTTAATTTTTAAAAGATTGTATATAGTCTTCTAAAAATTGCTGAGATATCATATTTAAAACATAAGTTTTGTCAAAAGTTTTTTATCTTTATTTAGAAATAGTAGTTCCTTCATCTAATCAATTAATAGCTCTTAATATAGAACCATTTTTAGATATATTTACTACTTTTAAAATATGATTTGATTCCTTTGCTAATAAAATAGCTGTTTGATCCATTATTTTTAAATTTTTAGAAATAACTTCATCATAACTTATTTCTTTAAAAAATTTAGCATCTGGAAACTTTACAGGATCCTTATCATAAATTCAATCTACTTTTGTAGCTTTTATCATCATATCACATTTAAGTTCTAATGATCTAAGAACTCAACCTGTATCAGTAGTAAAATATGGATTTCATGTTCATCATGTACATATCACTATTTTATCATTTTCTAGATATTCTCTAGCATTATTTTTATAATATTTTTCTACAAAATTTATACCATTTGGATCCATAACAACTGCCTTTAATCAAATTTGTTCTATAAAATTTTTTAAAACAACTCAATTAAAAACTGTAGATAACATACTTAAATTATGTGAATCAGAAGCATCAACTCAATTTTTTATTAAATCACTTCATCTATAGATATTTCATCAACCAACTACTATTGCTAACTCTATATTTTCATTTTTTATTTCTTTTATTTTTTCTACTACACTAGAAACATATTCAATATCAATTCAAAAATCTTTTTTTCATTTCAATGCTTCTCAAGATATTTTTAATAATACTCTCATATTTTTATTTTAAAATTTGTTTAAATAAATCATCAGTTACTTCTAAAATTCAAAAATCTTTATTTTTTCCTTTTAATTCTGAATTTTTTTCTCAAATATTTATACTAGTAACTCATGTTCAAGTTTCTAATTCTTGTATTCAATACAATCATTGATATGGTAAGTAATAATTTTTTTCATAAATATATTTATCTCAATCTAACCTTATTACAAAAAAGCTTACTCACTCCTTATCTTTTATATACCTACAGGTATTCCAATAAAAATATCAATTAATCTTATCTGCTAACATACTAGTAACTTTTTCACATGTTAAATCAGGTAATACTTCACTTTTTATTTCAAGTCAATTTAAATCAGAATATCAAATTTTTCAATTTCATAATTCTATAGGATTTCAAAATTTTTCACTTACTGGTAATTTTGTAATATCTATACTTTCTCAATTATTTACAGTTTCATTAGAAACATCATCTTTTACATTTAAAATTAATTCTAATTTTGTTATTTCATCACCAGAATAAGCTTCAAAAATATATACATTTCTTCAATAATCTATAGTTTCATATTTAGAAAAAGCTCTATATAAAAATGTTTTATCTCATGCTTTAAACTTCTTTAAAGTATATGTATCATCAGGAAAATCTGAAGTTTCATTAGAAAATTTTACAACTATCTTATCTACATTTCATAATGTTTTTCAAGTTATTTCTACAGCTCAACCTAATAAATCAACACCAGATAAGTCATCTAATTTTAATAACTGATTATCTGTTAAAGATTTAATTTCTATTTTTTTAAACTCCTCTTTTTTTTCTGTTTTTTGTATTTCATTTAATTGTTTAGTATCGTTTAAATCAACTTCTTTTATAGTTTTTTCACTAGTATTTTCTAAATTTTGCTTAGCTTTATTAATTTTTTCATCATTTAAATTATTATCTCAACTGATAATTCATAAATTTTGCTTAGCTTTATTAACTTCATCTTGAGAAGTAAAACATCATGATAAAATCATTGTTAAAAACAATAATAGAAAAATACTTATATATTTTTTCATAATTTTAAAATTAAAAATTAATTTACTATTTAATTATACAAAAAAAATAAGAAACTAAAAATCTAATTTTTAGTTTCTTATTTT
>CAZCCA010000012.1:6365-11071 GCA_964497215.1 uncultured Candidatus Peribacteria bacterium
ATTATACAAAAAAAATAAGAAACTAAAAATCTAATTTTTAGTTTCTTATTTTTTATACTTCCATTATCATTGGAATAATCATTGGTTCTCTATCAAGTTTATGTAATAGAAATTTTTCTAAATCAACTCTGAGAATTTTTATCAAGTCTTTTTCTTCCATATCAGGAACATCTTTTACAGTATTTTCATACACATCTCTTGTTTTTTTTATAATCATTCTATGAATAAATCTAACTTCTTCTAAATAAACTAATCATCTAGTTTCAAGTTTAATATGTCAAAGAATGGCTTTAGTTCTTTTATCAACTTTAAATGCAACAACTAATACTCCTGCATTCATCATTTTTTCTCTAGCTTTTATAACATGACTATTTGCAAGTCACATTCCATGTCCATCAATAACTAATTCTTGTATTGGAGCTTTTATTCTAGATCTAAATACATTTCCATTATTTGGAGCAAAATCAACTATATTACCATTATCAAGCATCAAGATATTTTCCTCTTTAAATCCTTCTTCAATAGCAGTGTTTGCATGAACAGTTCTAAAATACAAATCTCAAAAAATTGGACTAAAATATTTTGGTTTAATTAAATTTAAAAATATTTTTTGTTCTTCTTGAAATGCATGTCCTCAAGTATGAACTTCTCAATCATCTTTAGTTATAACCCTTGCTCAAAGCTTGATTAATTTATTTATAATTCATACAACTGATTTTTCATTACCTGGAACTATAGATGAAGAAAATATAATAGTATCTCATCTAATAATTTCAACTGATGTATGTTTTCATTCAGCCATTCTAGATAATGCTGAAAACTCTTCTCATTGACTTCAAGTAGTTACAATTATTTGTTTATGTGGTAATATTCAATCTGTATTTTTAGGAGTCATTTTTTTAACAATTCCTTGTTTTATTTTTAAATATCCTAATTCTTTTGCAATAGCAACATTTTCTATCATAGATCTACCACTCAAAAAGATTGTTTTATCATATTTTTCACAAATATCTACTAATTGTTGAACTCTAGATATCCATGATGAAAAAGTAGCTATAATAAGTCTTCATCTTTTATGATTTGCAACTATTCTTTCTAATTCTTCTCATACATTTTTTTCACTCATAGAAAAACCTTTTTTAGTAGAACCAGTTGAATCAGATAAAAATAAACTAATTCATCTATCTCAAATAGCTTTTATTCTATCTAAATCTACTGGTTTATCTATAACGGGAGTATGATCTATCTTAAAATCTCAAGTATGAACTATTTTTGTTCAACCTTCACTTTCTAAATATATTCAAGCACAATCAGGAACAGAATGATTTACATTGAAATATTCAACTTTAAATCATCAAATTTTAAATGATTTTCAGCTTAAAGCATCAACTTCTATCAAATTTGCATGAGCTAATAATCCTGCTTCTTCTAAAATTTTTCTAATTAATCAAAGTGTAAATTTAGTTGCATATAATGTAGGCATTCATAGTGCTGGCATAACATGCTTTAATGAACCAATATGATCTAAATGAGCATGAGTTATAAGCATTGCTTTTATTTCTTTTTTATATTTAGTTAAGAAAGAAACATCAGGAATAGAATAATTTACTCAAAGCATATCTTTATCAGCAAATTGAACTCAACAATCAATAATTAATATATCATCTCAATATTGAACCATTCACATATTTTTTGCTCATATTTCATTATTCCCTCAAATAGGCATATATCTAGTATAACCTTTTCTCAAGGAAGGAAGATAAAATTTAGTTTCAGGAAAATTTGAATTAAACTTTCATCTAATTTCTCAATCTGAATTTACATAGGCTCATTTATTATTTTTTTCTTTATCAAAACTTCATTTTTTTTGATCTTTTTTCAAAACAAGAGCTTCTTTTTTTCATTCTCTTTTAGTATTTTCTTTTTTTTCTAATTCTTCCTTTTTATTATCAATAGAATCAGACTTAATATTTTCTAATTCTTGATCTAATTCATCTAAAAAATCTTTCATTTTTTTATGATTTTAAATTTATAAATTATAAATACAATACTTCATATACTTATATAATAATCCTGCTATTAATTAGCTTTTGCAAAAAATTATATTTTTCAAGTGATTAATTATTTTTAAAACAAAATATAAGCTAACTAATTTATATTAAATTAGTTATTAATTTTAATTAAAAAAATGTTTGATGATTGTATTCTTTTCATAAAAGCACTTTTCTTTTTTAGAAGTTACTTTTATTAGGTGAAGCTAGTATATTTATTTTTTTAAAAACAGCAAAAAGTTTTCTAAAGAAAATTTTATTTTTGTTATATCCCGATAATAATCAAGTATTTCATTATCATCAGAAAAATCAGTTCAAACAAACTTTCCATCTCTAAATAAATATTTTATAAAAAAGTTATATTTTTTCTTTAAGATGTCAGATTTATTAGCTTTATACAAAAAATCCTCATTATGTAATACAAAATAAGTAAAACTCTCAGCAAAATCTTCATATTTATTTGTCATAGCATAACCAGAAACAAAGTCTGATTGAGTTTGTCATGCTTTTAAAACTTTTGTTGAATTCCAAGAAATATTATAAAAATAATAACTTAAATCAGTATATAATCATTTTTTTAAAAAATATAAATCTAAAAAATGTCAAAATTCATGAATTCACACTGCTGTTAATTCATCTTTTCTCATAGATTTTATTCAAAACAATTTAATACTACGATTCTTCATCTTTCATCTAACATCATTTTTTGTTTTATAAAATTCAACTCTTAATTTATCAATTTTATCTACTATATCTTTATTATTTAAAAAAATTTTATATCAAAAAATATAATCTGATATTTTATATTTCAGACTTTCAGGAAAATATAAATATTCTATATTATAAGCTGATTTAAGTGTAATATTTAGATCTTGTTTATTATTATCTTTAACACTAGTTTTATTATAAATATTTTCATATTTATTAATACTAGGTTCTATAAAATTTTCTTCTATATGTTCATTTAATTTATTTTCAGGTACTCAAAAAAAGTAGTTTTTCAAAAAAAATATTGAAAAACTAAAAAAAATTAAAGAAATAACAAATAAATTTATTTTTTTCATTTTTTATTTTTATATAGAATACATAATTTTAACTATTAAACTAATAATAGCTGAAGCAGATATGATTCAAATAAATCATATAATTCACCATTTCACTATATCTTTTCATTTTTTAATTTTTTCTTCTTCTCATACACTAAATACAAGCATTAAACCTCAAAACACTATTGCTCAAACAGCAAATACTCATAAATATAATGATATATTTTTTGTCCATTGCATTACTTGTTTTTGAAATCATCATCATGCTTTTACTTCTACATTTTTTCAATTAACAAGTTCAGATGTTTTTAAACAACTGTCTAATGAGTTTTTTATATTTCCATCATAAGTACATTCTGCTGAAAAACTATCTGGTATAAAAAAAGCAAAAACTGAGAAAATTAATAAAATTGATATAAGTATTTTTTTCATATTTTTTAATTAAAGATTTATTCAAGCAACTAATGCAACTAAAGCCCAAGCTATAGAAACTATAAATATTCAAACTATTACATAAATCATATGTTTTAAAGCTTTTTTAAACTCTTCAGGATTTCATCTAGCCACAGCTATCCTAATTCATACAAATAGAAATGCTCAAACAGCAATCAATTGCATAAGTCATGTAAGACTATTTTTAAACCAAATAATTAGATCAGTTAACATATCAAATCAATCAGTATTTTCACTTTCAACTATATTATTTTCTCATGTAATATCTAAAAGTGCATTCATAGTACTTTTATCTCAAACGGTATTTTCAGCATTAATATCTATATAAAAACTAAATCATATAATAGCTAAAATATATATAAATATTATTTTTTTCATATTTTTTAATTAATTAATATATTATTTAACATATTTATAATCCCCCAAGCTGACACTGAAAGAATTACTCATACAAGACTCCAAATTATCCAAGTTTTTGCTTTTTTTACTTTTTCTTCTTCTCCTCATGATATCAAATACATAATACCACTAATAATCAAAGCTATTACAGCAAAAACAGCAACATATTGTATTAGTTTTCAAATCAGATTACTAACCTTGTCAATTCAATGATTTTTTTCTATAGAAGCTTTTCATGGTTTATCCATATTTTTATCATAACAACCAGGTAATCAAAAACAATTTACAAGTGGTGGTTTTGATTCTGCAAAAGCATTATTTATTCAGACAAAAGTAAAAAAAC
This sequence comes from uncultured Candidatus Peribacteria bacterium, assembly GCA_964497215.1. Taxonomy (GTDB): domain Bacteria; phylum Patescibacteriota; class Gracilibacteria; order BD1-5; family UBA6164; genus UBA6164. Next base: position 10,658 of record CAZCCA010000012.1, read on the forward strand.
TAATTATCAAAATAAAACTAATTAAAATTTTTTTAAACATTTTTATTTTTAAAATATTAAGCATAAAGAATATATCTAACTATAACTATGATATAATATGAAGCAAGAGCAACAACCATAGAATAGACTCAAGCCATAAATATAGATTTTCATTTATTCAAAAGTTCATCTTGTCATCAGTTCAAAACCATATATCAAGCTCATACTGTCATTACTAAAAGAGACAATGAACCAAGAGCAATCATAAGTTTTTGTATAATAGTTCCAAAAGCATGGTTTATATTTTCTTTAGTTGATTTTCAATTTATTTTCATTCAAGGAGAAATATTATCTACTTTTATTTCAAAATTTGGTTGATCTATACAATTTCACGATTTATCACAATCAGCTTTTCTTTCTTCTTCTACAGCTTTT
>CAZCCA010000013.1:0-6909 GCA_964497215.1 uncultured Candidatus Peribacteria bacterium
TTAATTGAAAATATTTCTATTGAATTATTAAAAATTTGTTTAGAACATTTTTTTCATCTAAGTTTTTCAATTTTTTCTATTATATATTTTGTATAAATTGGTTCATTTTCTTCTTTTCATCTATAAGGGCTTGGTGTAAGATATGGACTATCTGTTTCTGCTAATATATGTTTTAAATCTATATTTTTAACTGTTTCTTGTATTTCTTTTGCATTTTTAAATGTAACTATTCATGAAAAGCTTATTTTACAATTTGGTGCAAAATTAATAAGTTGTTTTGCATATTCTAAATTTTCAGAATAGCAATGAAAAATAAAATTTTTAAAATCTATTTCTTTTAATATTTTAAATATATCATCTTTGGATTCTCTATTATGGATTATAACAGGTAGATTATATTTGTTTGCAAGTTTTAATTGTGCTTTGAAAAACTGTTTTTGTAGTTCTTTTTTTTGATTGATAACATCTTTTTGCTTATTTAAATCTAATGCTGATATATCACTATTATTTTCTGGCTTTAACCAATAGTAATCAAGTCAACATTCTCATATAGCTACAATTTTGTTTTTTTTATTATTTATATGTTTTTCCATGTTTAGAATTTCTTTTTTTAAATTTAGATCATATATATCACATGGATGTATTCATATACTACAAAATATTCAGTCATAATTATTTGATATTTCTATAACTGATTTATTTGTTTGAGGGTTTGTTCATATTATATTCATATATTTACCTCAATTTTTGAAAAAATTATCTATAATTTCAGTTTTGTTTTTTATTTTATTTAGGTTTGGATGACAATGTGTATCAAAAATATATTCCATAGTTTTGTATTTAGAAAAAATATCTCTAAAAAGAGATATTAAAAAGTAATTCATGATGTAGATAATTGATATACTTTAGAATTTATATCTTTAAAATTTGCATTAATTATATTCAGATTTTCACTTGTGTTATCTTTTTTTGAAATATCTATTTTTACAAAATTATCTCAGATATTTATATTTGTTGGTTCTTTGAAATCAAGTATAATTGTAGTTATTCAAGGGTTATTAGAAAGATTTATAATATCTCATTTATCTGAATTAATTTTATTTATAGTTATATTTTTAGGATTATAAACTATGCTTAATCAAAGAGATTTAGCTGAGTTTATTTTTTTATTTGATGATATATATAAATAATTATTTATTTTATTTATAGAAATATCTGATTTTATATTGTTATTTTCTGAGTTTAGTATACTTGCTTTAAGATTTTTTCATAGTTCAGTATTATCAACAAGAAAATAATTTATTCAAAATGCTAAAACTAAACTTGCCAATATTATATTCAAATTTGTTAAAACTCTATATTTTTTATATTTTTTTAGGATATCTTGCATAGATACTAAATTAAAAAGTATTTTTATTATTTTATATAGAAAATACTTTTTGTAAAGTTAAATTAATCAATGATTTTCTAATATTTCTAATTGTGCTTTATTTACTATTTTTAATAATTCATTTTTATCTATATTTTTAAGATTTTCTATATTTCAATATTTATTTAGAATTTTTTTTCTTGTTTTTGGTCAGAATCATGGCAATTCTTCCAAAATATTTTTTTTCATTGATTTTATTCTTGTATCTCTATTAAATGTAATTGCAAATCTATGTGCCTCATCTCTTATTTTTTGGACTAATCTTAGTTCATTACTATCTTTTGATAATATTATTGATTCTTTTTTTCATGGTAGAAATAATTCTTCTTCTTTTTTTGCAATTCAAACTACTTGTAAATCTACTTTATTCTGATTTATTATTTCTATTACACTACTTAATTGTCATTTTCATCAATCAATTATTATTAAATCAGGAGTATTTTTTAATTTTTTTATTTCTTGTAATCTTCTTGTTATTACTTCTCTCATAGAATTAAAATCATCTATTTTTTGTTCATCTAAAGTTTTTATTTTGTATTTTTTATATTTAGATGTATTTGATTTTCAGTTTTCTATAATACTACGACTTGCAACTGTATGATTTCATGAAATATGTGAAATATCATTACATTCAAAAATTATATTTTTATTTATTTGTTTATATCATAAAATATTTAATAATGATTGCATTGTTTGTTTTGTAAATCATTTTGTACTTAGAGAATCTAAATGTTTCTTATATGCATATTCATAAATATTTTTATAACACATTTTTAATAAATCATTTTTTGTTCACTTTTTAGGTGTTTCTATTTTTATTTTATTAAAAATTTCCTCATTTAATTTTATTTTTTTATTTGTAATTAATATTGGTTTTTTACTTTCTGTATCTGATAATATACTATTTATATAATCATTTTTAATAAAATTTTCTAGAATGATTTCTATTTTTTCATCAAGTTTATTCTCTATTTCATATGGATAGAATCATATTATTTTACTGTCTCTTATTTCAATTTTTCAAATATATATTTTATCAAATTTATCTATATAGTTTATTATATTAAAATCTCATTTTACTCAATCTCTTACAATTTGTTTTTCATTTAATGCTTCTATACTATCTATTTGTTTTTTTATAATATCTGCTCTTTCAAAATCATGATTATTTGCATAATCAAGCATTTGTTCTCTTAATTTTTCTATTATTTCTTTATAATTTCATTTTAGAAAATATTTTATTTTTTCTAGTTTTTTATGGTATATTTTTTTTATTTCTTCTTTGTCTTTTATTTGAATATTTCATTCAAATAAATATTTATCAAGATTATATGAATTTTGTGATTTAAAAAAATTATATTCTCATACTCAGTATCAATATATTTTTTTTAAAATTTTAAGTATGTTATCCACATCATTTGCACTTATATATGGTCAATAAAAGATTCATTTTCAGATTTTTACTCTTGTTCTAATTATTTTAGGATATTCTTCATTTGTAATTTTTATATAATTATGATTTTTTCAATCTTTCATTAAAATATTATATTTTGGGAGATTTTCTTTTATAAGATTTGTTTCTAATATTAGACTTTCTGTTTCATTTTGAGTAATAATAGTTTGAATATCATTTATTTGCTTTACCATTTTTTGTTTAGCAAAGTTTAGTTTAGTTTTACTATTAAAATAAGAATTAACTCTTGATTTTAAATTGACAGATTTTCAGATATAAATTATATTTCATTTATCATTTAAAAATTTATATATTCATGATGTATTTGGAATATTTTTTAGTTTATTTTTTATTTTATCATTCATTATTTTTTCTTTTATTTCATTATTTTTTATCTTAAATCTATAGTTGTATGTTTTTTTTCAATTTTTTTTATTTTCTTGCTGATTTCATGTTTTTTATTATCTGAATTGATTTTATCTTCTAAATAATTTTCAACTACTCATCAAAGTGCATTCATAACAATATCATATTTTTCATTATGAATATTTTTAGTTTCTTCTATTTCTTCATTTACTTGTTCAATTAAATTTATTCAATCATATGGTTTAAATGTATTTTCTAAAACAATAGAATCATCTCAAAATTTATGTATTACTAGGTTTCATTTATTAAATATTTTATCAAGTATTCAATCTTGTTCTACTTCCATTCATTCAATTTTATCGTATTCTATGGATATAGAATCTGTTTTAAATAAAGCCCATTCAAGTGCTACTATTCATCAATCAGTTATAATTAATACATCATTATACCAATTAAATATTTCGTAAATAATTTTTATATAAACTATAATTAATAATCATTCTAGAATAAAAAATGGTATTAAGTCTTGTATTAATTCAGAGTAAAAATAAATAAAAGAGGGAAGTATAGCTCACATTGATAACCATAAAAAAATATATGAAAAGATTTCTATAAAATGTATATGTATTATTCATTTTATTTCTTGTCATTCACTTATATATTTTTTGAAGAAATATTTATCAAATTTATTCATAAATTTATTTTAAGTTTAACATTACTGGACAATGATCACTTCACATTACATCAGTTAAGTATTCTATATATTCTACTTCATTTATAAATTCTTTGTCTACTATAAAATAATCTATTCTCCATCATACATTATTAGCTCTTGCTCATGCTCTATAACTCCACCATGAATAAATATCTAATTTATTTGGATTAAAATATCTCCATACATCTATATTTCAATCATTTATAAGTTCTCATATTTTTTCTCTTTCTATAGGTAAAAATCATATTGAATTTACATTTTGTTTAGGTCTTGCTATATCTATTTCTGTATGACAAATATTAAAATCTCATGTTAAAATAATATTTTTTCATTTAGATTTTAGTTTTCTAGTATAATTTATTAAATGATTATAAAAATCTAATTTATAGTCAACCATTTCTGTTCAATCTGCTCTAGTTCATCAGTTTGGAAAATATCAATTAAATAATATAATGTTTTTTCAATCTTTTATAAATTCAATTTCAGTTACTCTTCAATCAGTATGGAAATGTTCTATTTCATCAAAATGATTTTTAGTATCAATTATTTCAATATTTTCTTTAAAAAAAATAGCTGTTCATGCATATCAAGCTTTTTCTCATTTATGCCATATATATTTATATCATTCAATATTTCATACATCTTTTAAAAATTGTTCTTCAAAAGCTTTAGTTTCTTGTATACATAATATATCTGGATTTTCTGTATTTACGAAATCTTTAAATCATTTTTTTACAACTGCTCTTATTCAGTTCACATTCCAAGTTATTATTTTCATTATTTCATTTAATTAATTAAGTATTTTTTATATTTTAACTTTTGATGATTAAAAGTAAAGTTTTATAACTTGAATTTTTTTAAATTATTATATAATATTCATTGTTAAATATTTATATTATAAGATTTAAAAAAATGACAAAAAAAGAAGAATTAGAAAAAAATAAAATTGAAGAAAATGATATTTTAGAAGATATGGAACAAGAAATTGAAGAAATAGAAAAAGAGGATGGTAGTATAGATGAAGAAAAGATTAATGAAATAATATCTAATGAAGATGAAAAATGTAAAGATATATTAGCTAGAACTATGGCTGATTTTGATAATTTTAAGAAAAGAACAGAAAGAGATAGAAATGATATGATTTTCTTTTTAAAACAAGATATTTTTAAAAAAGTTTTACCTAGACTTGATGATTTAGATAGGATTATAAAAAACACACCTGATGAGTTAAAAAATAATGCTTTATATGAATGAATAATATCTATGCAAACTAAGCTTGTTAAGGATCTAGAAAAAATGTGAGTTAAAGCATTTGATTCTATATGACAAGAGATAAATCCTGATAAACATGATGTTATGACAACTGTTCCATGAAAAAAAGAATGAATTATTTTTGATGAATTTGAAAAATGATATGTTTTAGGAGAAAGAGTTTTAAGACATGCAAAAGTTGTAGTATGAGCTTGAGAATAATATATTAAGACTTAAATTTAAGATTAATCAATTTTTAATTTGTTTAAAAATCTTGTATTATTTTAATATATTATATAATTAATTGACTTATTTTTATATAATAATTATATGAATTTAATTAAAAGTATATTTTCTATACTTATATTTTTCATAATTATGTTATTACCTGGATTAGAATTAAATGCTTCTAATTCTTTTTCTGGTTTAGAAACTCAAATAACATATCAATCAAATACGACTAAAATAAAAAAAATGCAATTAGCATTAAAAGAATTTTGATTGTATTCTGGTGAAATTGATTGAAAATATGAATCTGTCAAAAATGCCTTGTTAAATTATCAAAAAAAGACTGGATTAATAAAAAATGATTCAGATTATTGAGCTGGTTATTTTTGAGTTCAAACATTGAAATCTTTAAAAGAAGATTTTCCAGATAAGTTTGATGAAATTACTAAAAAATATTTACAGATTGAAAAACCAAAAACAAACATAAGATATTTTATAGTAACTGCATACTATTCTCCATTACCAAATCAGAAGAGATATACAACATGAACATATTATTGAGATATCAGATTAAATTGAAATTGAAAGAAAACTGCTTCATGAAAAAAAGTTTTTGAATGAATACTTGCTGCTCCTAGAAATTATAGTTTCTGAACAAAAATTGAATTTGAGTGATTGTGAGTATGAGTTGTTGAAGATAGATGATGAGCAATTGTTAATTCTGGAGAAAGAGGATATAATTATGATAGAATTGATATATGGATGTGATATGGTGATGAATGATTAGAAAGAGCATTGAAATGGTGAAAAAGAAAAGTAAAGTGAAAAATAGTTCCTGAATCTAGGGAAATATCAATAAAATTTGATAAATCTATTGTTAGTAAATATAGGTGACTAACAGTAGATGCTAAAAAACCTAAAAAAGATAATGTTATTAAATTACAATCACTATTTAGTGATTTATGATTGTATAATTGAGAAATAAATTGAAATTATAATGATATAAAAAATATTTTAATTAAATTTCAAATAGACAATAAAATTATTGTTTCACCAAACTCTCCACATGCTTGATATTTTTGATACAAAACTTATAAGGTATTGAGAAAAAAATATTGATGATGAATATTTAAAAAAATAAATAATAAATTAGATAAAGATGTTGCTTTATCAAAGGAGGCTAGAGAAAAATTAGATAGAATTCATTTGAAAATAAATAATATAATTGAAAAAAAATATTGAAAAAATACTCCAAGAGCAACTATATATAGAAATAAACTTAGATTAGCTTTAAATAAACATGTAAAAAAAATAAATAATAATCTAAGAAAAAAACAATTAATTTATTTAAAATCTCTTATATAAAATAAAAAATAAAAGTTAATAAATATTTTAGACTTTTATTTTTTTTTATGTTAAAATAATAAAGATATTAAATAAAAACAAAAACAAAATGAAAAAAATATT
>CAZCCA010000013.1:7009-10792 GCA_964497215.1 uncultured Candidatus Peribacteria bacterium
ATATTAAATAAAAACAAAAACAAAATGAAAAAAATATTTATATTTTTTATTATATTATTGATTAATAATGTTTTTTTATCTGAAGTTAATGCTAACAGTTCAGATAAAGAAACATATTTTATAGTAACTGCATACTATTCACCTTTAGCTAATCAAGAAAATTATTCATATAGTGTATATAATAAAAGACAAAGAACTTATATTGAAGAGATGAGATTACAATGAAAATGAACTCATTGAGCTTCATGAAAAAAAGTTTTTGTGTGAATGTTAGCTTGACCTAAAAATTATAAATTTTGAACAAAAATTTATTTAGAATGATTATGAATATGAGAAATTGCTGATAGATGACAAGCAATTGTAAATAAAGGTAAAAGAGGTTATAAATATGATAGAATTGATGTATGGATGTGATATGGTGATGAATGATTAAAAAGAGCAACAAATTGGTGAAAAAGAAAAGTTAGATGAAAAATTTTGGATAAAAATGTTAAAATTTCTTTAAATTATGATCATATAAAAACAAATAGTATATGAAATAATAGGGAAAATACATTAACTAAAAAAGAAAAAAGAAAAAAGATAATAGATATTTTTAGAAAAAAAATAGAAAAATCAAATGAGATTAAAGAGCTTCAAAGAGTATTGAAAGAATTAGAATATTATAATTGAGAATTAACTTGAAAATATGATGATGTAGTTGATGCAGTATATAGTTTTCAGTTATCAAAAGAAATAGTTAAATCAGAATATTCACCATGAGCATGAAATTTTTGACCTATTACAAGAAAAAAACTAGAAAAAACATATAATGATTTTCTTTTAAATAGAGAAAAAGAAAGACTTAGAATTATTAAAATAAATGAAGAAAAAAAGAAGGAAAAACAAAGATTAGAAAAACTTGTAAAAAAATACAATGAATTGAAGCAATTAGCTCAAATTAAAGCAATAGAAAAAGTTGATTATATTTGAAATGTTAAATTTTGAGATGTATCTATATGAGTTAGGGAATTACAAAAATCACTTAAATTATTATGATTTTTCGATCATAAAGATACTGCTATTTATTGAAATATAACTAGAGATAGTATTATATCTTATCAAATTGATAGAAAGATAATTAAATCTAAATATGATATCTGAGCATGAGTAGTATGACCAAAAACTAGAAATGCTTTAAAAAATGATTTATTTAATATTGAATTAAATATATTAGTTAAAAATGAAAATATGAATTTGAATGAAGTATTAGCTTTTTCAGATAATTCTAAAAAAAGTTCGAGTTAATTAACTCGAACTTTTTTTAGAAAATTATTATTTCATTTTCTTTTTTCATTTTTAGATTTTTTATCTCTTTAATTGTTTTATTATTTTTTCAGTTTATAAACTTTATAATTTCTGAAATATTTCATTCTGATAATCAGATTGTTGATTTATTATTTGAAATATAGAATATATGCTTTATTACTTCTTTTTGAATAAGTTTAGATAATTTATTAAAATCATTTATATAAAAATATCAATTAATTGATAGTGTATTGATTTTGTATTTTCAGCTATTAAATATAAGTACTCATTGTTCTTTTAAAAATTTTTTAACTTCTTCATCTATAAAATTTTTTACATCTTCTAAGTATAAGCAAAGATTTTTTATATTATTTTTATAATTTGAGTTAATTTCTTTAAAATTTGGTATTATATTATGCCTCAGATTGTTCCTTGTTATTTGTGTATCATTATTAGTAGAATCTATATTGTATTTTAGTTTATTCTTATTTAGATATTCTAAAATATCTTTTTTTTCTATATTAATTAAAGGTCTTAATATTGCTCATGAATTTTCTTTCATATTTATAAGTCACGTTAATTTACTTCATCTTAGTAAATTAAACATAAATGTTTCTATTTTATCATCTAGATGATGTCATGTTATAATTTTTTTTGAATTATATATATTCATTATTGCATTTAAAAATGCATATCTTTTTTCTCTAGCAACCTCTTCAAGTCATTTTGAAGGATAAAATTTATCTCTTATCTCTTTTACTTTACAATCTGCTATTTCTACTATAAATCATTTTTCTTTTCATAAATCCTTTATCCATTTTTCTTCTAAATCTGCTTCTTTTCTAAGTTTATGATTAAAATAACATACTACTATATTATTTTTATATTTTGTTTCCAAAATTTTATATAATAAAAACATACTATCAGGTCATGTTGAACATGCTAATATTATTTTTTCATCTTTTTTATAATATTTATCTAAAAATTTTTCTATATTTAAATTCATATTTGTTTATTATTTATTTTCTTTATAAACTCTAAAAAATTATCATCTGGGGCAACTTTATTTAAAATAATTTTTCAACATTTTATGCATTTATGTTTTATCATATTTCATTTATTTTTTTTGTAATCAATTCATATTGGTTGCATAAATCAAAAGCAATCTGATGCTCTATCTCATGGAAATTCTTTATCTAAATGTTTAGAAAAAAGACATTTTGGACAGTGATTTCTTGCAGATCATTCTGGATGTTTTGATATATTAAATCAGCAATTTTCACATATAAAACTTTCATTTATCATTTTAAATCACATAAACTATTTTTGTAATATATAAAATATTATACCTATTACTGATGTAATTAATCATATTAACCAAAATCTAAATACTACATTTTCTTCACTCCATCAAATAGCTTCTAAATGATGATGATAAGGTGCTATTCTAAATATTTTTTTTCAGTTTCTAAATTTTTTACTTGTTAACTGTATTGTTACACTTAATGTTTCTAAAATAAAAATTCATCAAATTATAATCATAACAAATAATGTATTTGTTATCATTGCAATTATTCATAAGTTTGCTCCTAATGCTAGACTTCAAACATCTCACATATATAGTTTTGCAGGTTTAACATTAAACCATAAAAATGCTATTAAAGCTCATACAATACTTATACATAATGTAGAAAGTAGAAATAATCATTGATCATATGTTATATAACTATATACAGCATATGAAAATAATAGTAATCATCCAGCTAATCAATCAAGTCAATCAGTAATATTTACACTATTAGCAGCTGCTATTATAACAAATATAAATAAAGGTATGAAAAAAATTCAAATTTTTATATTTTCTCAAAAAGGGTGTTTCAATCCTTTTACAAATTCTCATGCAGAATCTGTAATATTCCATCATAATTTATAATAAAACCAAAATGCTCATAGTGTAGCAAAAAATGTTAATCATAGCATTTTAACTTTAGCTGAAATTCATTTTGTTTTTCAAATACCTTTTGCATTTAAATAATCATCTATTAATCATAATGCTCATATACTTAGAAGTGTAAATAATGATAAATATGTTTCTTGTTGGTTAAGTAGAGAATTATTTATGTATCATGTTTTTTGAAGTATAATACTTAGTAATACCATTAAAAATATTATAAATATTATTACTGCTCATCACATAGAAGGAGTTCATGTTTTTTTATTATGTAATTTAGCAAATTCAGTTGCTTTTCAAATAGTTGCTTCTTCTCTTATTTGTTTACCAAGTTTTATCTTTTTTATATGTGCAATAAAAATAGGAATTATAAATAATCAAATTATAAAAGTTATAAGTCAAAAAGAAAATATATATATTAAATGTGGATACATAGTTTTTTAGTTATTAATCTGCAATAGTTTATTAATTATGTTGTTTTTTTCAAGTTTACTTTACAAAAAAAAATAAGCATATAATATAAAATTATTATAAATTAATTTATT
>CAZCCA010000014.1:0-6768 GCA_964497215.1 uncultured Candidatus Peribacteria bacterium
AGAAGGAGTTTCTGGATTTAATTCTACCATAGCAGTAGTACCAGCAGTTGGAGTAGTAGTTTCTTCTTCAGTAGTAGTTTCTTCTTCAGTAGTAGCAGTATTATCACATAAACCTAATAAAGCAGAAACTTCATCACAAGTATCAGTAGCAACTTCTTTAGAAGCAACCATAGCATTATTACCAGCTTCGAATACGAAACCTCTAGTTGCAGGAGTGTCATAGTTTGTAAAAGAAGCAACAATTCCTTTAGAAACAGCAAAATCTACAACTTGTTCTTGCCATGAAGTACCTTTAGTTGAATCATAAGAATATTCTGGAAAAGTAGCTTTTACCATCATACCTATAGCTTCAGCTTTAGTTATTTCATTTTCAGGGTTAAATTTTGGATTTTTTGCAATTAAATCAGCATCAGCTAAAGCTTCAACTGTATAACATGCCCAAGTATTTGGAGTAGTAGCAGTTACATCTGAAAATTGATTATCACATGTAGTTTTTTTAGCTATACCTGCAATACCTCTTGCAACAGCAGCAATTTCTTGTCTTAATACATTTTGATTAAGATTGTAAGCAGCAGTATTGTCTGAATGGTTATTAATATAACCTTTAGCAGCCAATGCATTTGCAGCTTCAATTTCACTAGTACTATTTGCAGATACTCCTGTAGAGAAAATCCCTGAAACAAGAGCAACTAATGCAATAGTAGCAGTAGTTTTTTTGAATAAATTCATAAATATAAGTTTATAAATAAATAAATTATACTATACTTATATATAGTATGAAAATATAAAGTAGTTAAAGTATTTCTGAAAGTTGTTTTTCAAAAGTTTTGTTTGTAAAAGTTTTAGCAGTTTTTATAGATCATATAGAAAGATTATTTCTTAGAGATGAATTATTTAAAATCTCATAACTCTTTTTTATAAATTCAGAATCTGAATCTACCAAAAATCAATTAATTCAATTTTTAATTATTTCTTTTGCTCAAGAAATATTATAAGAAACAACAGGAACTCAAATAGACATTGATTCAATAATGACAAGTCAAAATGAATCTATCTTTGAAGGAAATAAAAATAAATCAGTTTTTTTTAAATTTTGTATAATTTGACTTATATTAATTTTTCATAAAAAGACTATATTTTTATCTCACTTGTATTTGTTTTTATATTTAAGAATTTCATCTCAATATCATCAAACTTTTAAAACAAGATTTGGAATCCTATTTTTTAAAGCTTCATAAGTATTAAAAATCATTTCTAAATTTTTTCCTTCTACCCATCTTCAATAACTAAAAATTACTTTCTTATTATTTCCCTCCTTGCAAGAGAAAGATTGGGTGTAGGTATAATTCAAAAACTTATCATCCAAAACTGGATACAGTATTTTTGAATCTATCTTATAAATATCTTTTATACAAATCTGTAAATACTTACTATTAACTATTACAGAATCAATACTTTTAATAACAAACTGTTCAAAAAATCTTTTTAACTTTATATATACATTTGTGTTTTGACTATAATACCAAGGATAATGATGATGCCACCAAATAAGTTTTGCTTTACTTCTAAATAAAAATTTAGATAACACTCATACAAAATGCATAGGTGAATTTCAAATAATTATATAATCATTTTTTCTAATACTATAAGATATTTTAATAAAACTAATTAACTTAGATTTATTAGGAGAAAATGAATATAAATTAACTCTATTATTTTTATTTAAAAAGTCTGATAAATAAATCATCATACTTGAAGCACCTCATTTCTTATCAAGATAAGGATGAAGTATAGCAATATTTTTATTAGTAGGAATCATACTATTTTGGTTATGTCAAAATACAAAGGTTAAAGCCTTAACCCAAAAGTTGTTTACAACTCCGGGAAACAATTATTAATAATTATATTAATAATTATCTCCCAAAGTCATAAAAACATCTTTTAGTTAAAACTTAAAAGATTAATTTTTTATCCTATTTAAAGGACTTTTCAGATCATGTTAAAGATCAAATTTTAGAACACAACATATAATAATCTTTTATTACTAAAAAGTCAAACAATTAAATATCAGTTTCACATAATCTTCACATAACTTTTTTATAGTATTTATGTGAAGATTTTTGTTATAAAATAATTATTTTAAAAGTCAAAAAATATAAAAAGGGACAAGTATTTAGCTACTAAATTTAGTAGTTAATTACCTGTCCTAAATAATTAAAGTATTTCTATTTTATGTAGCAACAGTATCAGCAAGGTTCATAATAGGTTGCATAATAGCCATTGCAATAAATCATACAATAACTGCAAGTGTAACAATAATAAATGGTTCTAATAATTTATTTAAAACTCAAATAGTATTATCAACTTCATCATCATAAAAATCTGCTATTTTTAATATTGTCTTATCAAGTTTAGCCGTTTGTTCTCATACTTGAATCATTTGAACCATCATCTCAGGAAATAATTTATCTCCATCAAGAGATTCCCACATTTTTATTCATGATGCTATATCCTCTGATAAAAGCAATAATCTTTGTTTATATACTTCATTTCAAACAGCAGAAGAAGTAATTTTTAAACTCTCAACAACAGATACTCATGAAGAAGTAAGACCAGAAAATACTCTAGCAAATTTTGATAAAATTAACTTTCTAGTTATTCATCAAAAAATAGGTACCTTCATTAAAAAATCATCGTACATATATTTTCATTCTGGTGTTTTTTTCCAAAACTGAACAAAAGCATAAATTCAAACAATAATTATTATTCATAATAACCAATATGATCTAAATCAATCTGAAATAGCTATAAGAGTTTGTGTAGTAGCAGGAAGACTTGATTTATCATCAAATATATCTAATAATTTTGGTACTACCAAAGTCATCATAACAGAAATTACTCAAATAACTACCAAGATAATAAACATTGGATACATCATAGCAGATTTAATTTTTCAGTTTAGAGACTCAACTTTTTCAATTTGATTAGCTAAATCAACCAATACTCAATTTAATTGACCTGTTTTTTCTCAAGACTTTATTATTCAAATTTCAGCCTCAGTAAAACTAGCTGGATATAATTCCATACATTCTGAAAGATTTTTTCATTCTTTAAGTTCACCTGCAAATCTTACTAATACATTTTTAAAAACAGGATTTTTTTCTTGTGATTCTAAAACTAAAATAGATTTAACAACTGTCATTCATGCATTTGTCATTGTAGACAATAAACGATAAAAAATAACCTTTTCTTTAGTTTTTATACTCTGCATTCATATTAATAAATTATTTAGTTTATCAATAAAATTTAATGATTCTAAAGGTTTATTTTTATTATTGACATTGTTGTCATTTTTTTTATTTTGTTCCTCATCTAATATTAGAAAATCTGCCATAATATAATTATTATTAATATATAACTTTTAAATATTTTAATTTTAAGACTTATTATAAAATTAAAACTATCTTATCAATTTTGAGTTTTCGCAACTCTATAAACTTCTTCTAAACTTGTCAATCAATTTAATACTTTCATAATACCATCTTGTTCCAAAGAAATCATTCAATCTTTAATTGCCTGCCTATTTATATTAAAAGCTGAAGTTCAAGCTAGTATCATTTCTTTTACTCATGGTGTAATTTCAAGTACTTCATATAATCAAACTCTTCATTTATATCATGTATTATCACATTTATCACATCAAACTGGTTTATAAAAAACTGGTGATTTTAATTTATCTCAAACTCTTCTTGCTAGTTCTTCCTTACTTGTAAAATTTATTGCATTTTTAATATTTTCTAATGTTACTTTTCAAATTTCAGCAGTTGTCATAGGTTTTTTACAAGTACAAAGTTTTTTAATAAGTCTTTGAGCTATAATAATATTTACAGATGCAGGTATTAAAAATGGCTGAACTCACATATTAATTATTCTTGTAATAGTTTCTGCTGCATTATTTGTATGGATTGTAGACAAAACTAAATGTCATGTCAAAGATGCTTCAATTGCAATATCAACAGTTTCTTTATCCCTCATTTCTCATACCATTATAATATCAGGATCTTGTCTAAGTGCAGTTCTTAATCAATATGCAAAAGTATATCAAATAGCAGGTTTTACTTGAGATTGACTAATTCAATCAACTTGATTTTCTACTGGATCTTCAAGAGTCATTATATTTACATTTATTTTATTTAAATCTGTTAATGCAGAATATAAAGTAGTTGATTTACCTGATCAAGTTGGTCATGATGTTAATATTACTCAGTTTGGAAGAGAAAGAGCTTTTTTTATTAAATCAAAATTTTGTCATTCTATTCATAATTCATTAAGAGATGGAATGGTTTTTGATTTATCAACAATTCTCATTACTATTTTTTCTCAATGTACAGTTGGTAAAGTTGAAACCCTCAAATCCAAAGATTTTCATTCAATAGTTGTACTTATTCTACCATCTTGAGGAATACGAGACTCATCTATTTTTAAATCAGCCATTATTTTAAACCTAGCAACTATTCAACTATGTAAAAAATTTTGATATTCTAAAATTTCTTTTAATTCTCAATCAAGTCTATATCTAAGTCTGACATATGAAGTCAATGGTTCAATATGTACATCTGAAGACCCTCAAAGAACTGCAGCTAATATCATATAGTCACATACTTCTTGTATATTATCTCATTTGTATACAAGATCTTTTAATTTATCAACTGCCTCTTTATAATTCATTTTAACTAATTATTAACTTATATTATTTACAAACTCATTTTAAATCATTACATAATGGTTCAATAAATTTATTTATTTCTATTGCATTTTTATAAATTTGTTCTAAATCCTTTTGTTTTCTTAATTCTTTATTAATATTAACAACTTTTGTATTTAAATTTTTTAATAGATTTTGTTTCTTTTTTAAATCAATTAACTTAGCTCACTTAACTTTATTTCAAGATATTAACTGATTTACTTTTAAATTAAGTAATTTGAAATTATTAGTAACTGACTTAATAAATTTTAATATTTCATATTTAGGTTGTCACTTAACATAAAAATTTAAATTTACCTTTACTTCAAACTCATCATTTCATTGAGTTTTTTTAATAAAATCTACAAAATCTTTATCTCCTCTAGAAATATATGATCAATCTATATACTCTGGAATAGAAATTTTACTTATATCAGTTATTTGATTCTCAAAAATATTATAATCTTTTATATATTTATCTCATGACAAAATTTTTGGAAATCAATTAACTGAAAGAAAATTTTTATAATCTCTAACTACATTTATTTTATTGTTATTTATTTCAATATTTCAAACATGTTCTATAAAATATAGAAAATCTATAATATTAGATTTAGTACCTTTTACAGTAATATTCAATGGTATATAAAATATACTTGATTCTAAACTATCTCATCAGTTAGAAGAAACTGCATATTCATCTAATAATACAACGTTTCAAATACCTATAGATCATCAAATAGATAAATTAAAACTATCCACTATTGATTCTATATAATTTACAAATTCAAAATCAGATAATTTATCTCATAATATATTTATATTATTTTCTGAATATGTAGGTAAAATATTAATAATTTGGCTTTTATTTTTTTCTATTAATTTAATATTTTCTTCACTATTTAATTCCTTTTTCTTTTTATTAATAAAAGTATCAAAATCAGTACTTCAATTATTTTTCAAATATTTATTATAAAAATCTGATGTAATATTTGATAAAATAACTTTATCAGTTTCATTATCAGTAGAAATATTTTTAAATTCATTAAAATTTATTCATTCTTTTTTTATTTTTGATAATTCTTCATAAAGTTTTTGTGTATCTATTTTTTTAGCTTCTACTTCACTAATTTTTCAAATAGTATTAAATAATATAATTCATATAACTCCTAAAATTAATATAAAATAAAAAATAAAAGTTATTATTATAGTATTTTTCTCTCTTGTTGTTCTTTTCATATTAATTAAGATTATATTTTAATTTTAATGTAAATGGTGTTTTACTAGTAAATCCAGTTTCAGATCATACAATATTTTCAGATTTAAATAATTTTTGTCTATTTATTACTTTAAAAATTTTTGATTCTAGATTAATAAAATTTATAAAACTATTTGCAATAGTAATAGATGTTCATTTTAATGCTGAATTAGCATCATTTTTACCATCAAATCCTCTTATTCATGTTTCATATCAAGCAGAATAAGCATTACATTTCATACTCATAGTACTATTTTCACTATCTATTTCAAAAGAATTACATTGAATAATTTGCTTATCAACCTTTGCAAATTCATTTTTTATATCATCAAACTCTTTTAATAATTCAAGTACTTTTAATTTATTATCAGTTTTATCTTTTAAAAATAAAACATCTTTAGTATTAGTGAAGTTTTCAATTTCATATACTTTTTTTACAACTCATATAATATTATTTTTTTGATTATTTTTAGTATTTTCTAAATCCTTTTTATAAATATCATTTAATGTAGTTATTGAGGTACAAAAAGTTAAATCGTTATGCTTTACATCACCTAATAACATAAAACAAAATGGATCTAGTAATTGGTTATCTACTGAATTTCATTCATATAATTTATTTTGAATATAAATATATCAATAAACCATAGTTAATCATATCAAAGACAAAATAAATAATGTTTTAAATACTCTAGTTGTATTTACTAAATAATAAAAAATATCTCTATTTCTTTCTTCTTTAATTTTATCTACTTCTTGTAATAAA
>CAZCCA010000014.1:6868-10433 GCA_964497215.1 uncultured Candidatus Peribacteria bacterium
TCTTCTTTTTTTTCAGTTTCTTTTTTATCATCTAAAGAATTATCAATTTCAGAAAGACCTAATATATCTTCAGTATTTTTATTAGTCATAAAAAGTAATTATAAAATAACTAATATAATAATATCATATATAAAAAATAATATCAAAAAAAAAATACTTTACTATTTATTGTTTTTTTTGTTTAATATATTTAAAAATTGTTCTGTTGTTCATTTTTTAATATTTATTGAATCTGGAAATGATTTAAAAAACATTTCTCACCAAAGTGTTGTAAATATCCTATTATCAAGAAGAATAACTACTCCACTATCGGATTTATTTCTTATTAACCTTCAAAATCATTGCTTTAACTTAATTATAGCCTTTGGAATTGAATATTCTAAAAAAGGATCATCAAAAAATACACTCCTAGCTTTAAAAATAGGATCAGTTGGTACTACAAATGGGAATTTATGTATAACTAAATACTTTAAATCATCTCAAGGAATATCAATTCATTCCCAAAAACTATCAGTTCATAATAATATTGAATTAACTGGATCTTTTAAATAAAAATTCATTAATTTCATCTTACTTCATGCAATTCATTGTGCATACAAATTTATTCAATTATTTTTTAAAGTATTGTTTAAAGAAGTATAAATTTTTCTTATTATTGAATAACTAGTTAAAAGTGTTAAAACTCTTCACCTAACTGTTTCGAAAAAATTACCTAAAAAATCTATAACTTGAACTGTATTATTTTTAATACTTCATATATTAGTAGGAATAAAAAGCATTGCTTGTTTTGAATAATCAAAATCACTTTCAAATGAATAAAATTCAAAATCATCTAAATTTAATATTTTTTTGAAATAATCAAATTTTCAAGCTATTTGTAAAGTAGCTGAAGTTAAAATACATGAATTTAGCTTATTCCATAATATATCACTTAAATATTTTCATGGATTTAATAAAGTATGTTCAAATGTAACTCAATTATTATCACTAAATGTTAATATTTTTATATATTTAATGTCTAACTTCTTGTCTAATATGTTTTTTATAATGTTTAAATTTCATGATAAAATAGATATTTCTTTTGTAAAATCATATCATTCTTCTATTGCTAAAATGTCTAATATATCTAAAAAATCAAGCTCAATTTTTTTTATAAGTTCAGTGTAGTCTATATCATTAAAAAAATCTGATTCTATTAAAGAAACTCTATAGTTTCATCAAGTTCATATTTTTATATTTAAATAATTAAAAGCATAATCATCTAATAATTCTAATTTTGAAAACAAACTTTCCTTATGCTTTAAAAATTTTATTTTTTTTGAATTAATTTTTGTTAATATAGTTTCTATTTTTTCAAAACTTTCTCTAAGTGATTTAATATTATATTTTTCTCTTAAAGAATCCGTTACACTATCCTCAATATTATGTCATTCATCAATTATTAAATTTTCTATTTTTCATAATACTCCAGTTTCACTATTTAAATCTGAAAAAAGTAAACTATGATTAATTATAACTATATTTGAACTAGTTAACCTCAATCTAGCTTTATATAAAAATTCATACTTTTTATAATCATTTTTATCACTTAAAACATCAAAATTATCTGAATTTATATATCTCAAAAAACTAAATTCTTGTCAATAATAATTTAATTCATCTAATTCTCAATACCTAGTTTCATATAACCATAAAACTATTTTTAATAAAAATCATATTTTATTATATGACAAATCACCTATCCAAAATTCTTCAAAAAATAATTTTATACTTAAATAATTTTTTTTTCATTTTAATTTAGAATATTTAAAATCATATCATAATTTATCTTTTAATAAAGATAAATCTTTTAAATATAGTTGATCTTGTAATGCCTTTGTTTTTGTTGTTATATAAACTTTTTCTCAAGTTTTTAAAGAATGAACAATTGAAGGAATTAAATATGCAAAACTTTTTCATAATCAAGTAGGAGCTTCTATAACTATTTTTTTATTATTTTTTAAACTGTCAATAACCATATTTGTCATACTAAGTTGATTCTCTCTAATTTCAACAGTATCTATTTTTTCAAAGTTTTTAGACATATTAATATTGTCTATATTTTTGTCTATATTTAAAACTTCATCACTAGTTAATTTTCATATTTTTTTTAATAGTTTTTTTTCAAAATCTGAAAATTTAATATCACAATCTATGTTTTTAAATAATAGTTCTTTTAAATATAAAATATTTTGATCATCTGATTTATTAAAAATATGAAATAATAATTGTTTTTTTTCATTAGTTAAAGAATTAAATCTTTCTATTAATTTTCAAAATAATTCAATTGTAGCTTTTACATCATTTTCTGCTCTATGTGCTCATGAAAATCATATTCAAAAATAATTACATAAAACTTCTAGATTTAAAGATAATTCATTGAAACATAAAAAATTTGCTAAAAAAAATGTATCTATCTTTATATTATTTTCAATTTTTATTCAATTATTTAATAAAAAATCAATATCAAAAGATATATTATGTCATAAAATAGGATAATCACCTATAAATTTTAATATATCATCTCTTAAATTATCAATACTTGGTGCTCAAATAAGATCTGAATTATAAATACTAGTAATATTTGATATAATCTCTGGTATCTCAATCTCTGGATTAATAAGTGATGAAAAAGTATCTATAACTTTAAAAGTTTTTTTATCAAACTTTATCATAGCTATTTCTATAATTTTATCATTATACTTATCTAAACCTGTTGTCTCTAAATCTATACAAATAATCATATTTTAAAATAAATCTTGAATAAAAAATATACATTTATATAATACTCCATATATAATGATTAACAAAAATAAAATGAAAAAAATAATATACTTTCTATTATTTAGCTTGGTTATAAGTATATCAAATACAGTATATGCATCAAAAAATCAAGATAATATAATTAAAAAAGCTGTTTTAGTAGAAAACTATATAAAAAAACATAAAGAAAAAATTGAAAAATTTATTGATAAATATGATATCAAAGATTCTAAATATATTAAAAATAATATTAAAGAGCTTAATGAATTAATTTTAGCATTAAATAAAATAAAAAATTCACAAATAAGTAATGAAAAAAGTGAAGAAATAATTAAAACTATATTAAAAAGAATCAAATATATAAATGAAAATTTGAAAGAAAAATTAATTATAGAACAACAATTATTTGAAAAAAATTTAAAAAGAAAAAAAGAAATTTATTCAAGATTATGAGATAAACTTTCAAATAAAATAGACCAAATAAATATAAAAATTATAAAATCAATATATTCAAATAACAAAATTTCAAATGAAAAGAAAGAAAAAATTAAAAATAACTTAATGAGACTAAATAAAGAAAGTAAAAAACTAAAATATTTTTGAAAAATAAATTTTAAATCAGAAAAAGAAATAAAAGATTCATTTGTAAGAATATTAAAAAATATAAAGAGAGAAATAAAAATAATGAAAAATACCCTAAAATAAAAGGATAATGATTAAATTGATCATTATCTTTTTATTCATAATTTATTAAATAAAGTAT
>CAZCCA010000015.1:0-10145 GCA_964497215.1 uncultured Candidatus Peribacteria bacterium
TAAGAAAATGAAAGAAAAATTTAAAACTTATTTTAAAATAAAAAATAATCCAATTTTGGATTATTTTTTATTGTCTACTAATATTTTCTTCTATTCTATTCATAATAGTTCTATTTATAGAATCGTCATCATTGTTAATCATATTTATAAGATTATTTAATGATAAAACTATTACTTCTATGTCTGTGATAGCTGTAACTGTAGCTGTTCTTTCATCTTCATTTAATAAAGCTATTTCTCAAAAAATTGTTCATTCATTAAGTTCAGCAATTTTTGCTCATCCTATTCAAATAGCAACTTTTCATTTTTTTAAAATATATCATTCTCAGTTTGATTCTTCTCATTCTATTATAATCATTTCTCAAGCTGAGTATTTTCTTTCTTCACATTCTAGTATAATAGAATCAATAACAGATTTATCTATTCATTTAAAAATTTCTAGATTATATATATTTTCAAGCATATCTTTTAATTATTAATTAAGATTTTACCCAGTTAAGGGTTATATTTCAACAACAGTTGTTGCATGATATAGTTTAAATTATTTCATTTTACTTTTACATTATATCTAAATTTTGATTCTTTCAAATATAAATGAAAGAATTCTTTTTTTGGAACAAATTTACTGCAACATATATATGAACTTATATAATATTTGTCTATTTTACATAGTATATCAGTCTGCTTCATATTTTTCTCTAAAATCTTTTATTAATGCTCAAAATGTATTTTCTACAAATTTAGGAAATACTTTTTCATTTGCCCGTACTATTTCATGTTTTATTTTATTTCTTGTTCAATATGTTCATACAGGACAATTACATCATGAAAATGGAATATTATTTAATTCAGCTAATTTTAAAATATCTCTTTCTCTAATATAAGCCATTGGTCTAATAAAAGTAATATCTCACATACTCATTTTATTTTTTACTGGCATAATTTTTAGTTTTTTTCATTCTATCATATTCATAAAACTTGTCACAACTATATCATCCATATGATGTCAATAAATAATTTTTGTTGCTCAGTATTTTTCACATAATTTAAACATAGCTATTCTTCTAGCATATGCACACCATTGACAAGATTGTCATAATCAATCATTTAATTTAGATTCTTCAGGTAAATTTATATCTACTTTTTCAAGGGGAATATTTAATTCTTCTTCAAAATATTTTTTCTTTTCTAAAAAATTTATATCACAATCTATTAAAAAGCTTTTAAAAATATATATAGCTTTAATCTCAAATTTTTCTTTTGCATATTTTCTATATTGACTTAATAAATATCATAAAACCATAGAATCTTTTCATCAGGATACTCATAAAATAACAGTTTCTCATTCTTGAATCATATCAAAATCACATATTGCATTTCTAAGTTTTTTTAATAATTTTTTTTCTAGTGCAGCCATTTTTTATTTTTAGTTTTATACATGGGATAGTTTATATTTTTAATTGATTTTTTCAAATAATATTTATACTTAATAATATAAATATTATTTTTTAAAATTTATATTATGAATGTAAGAAGGAGAGGTGGTATAGAAAAGTGATTAAGAGATTATTTAGTACCTATTATATGACTTCTATTAATTATAATTTTGATATTTAATGTATTTTTTTCAGATAGTTCAAATAATACAGATAAAGCTAATCAAGTTGAAAATAAAGTTGGTTTATCTTTATTGTTAGATTGAGTAAATTCTGAAAGTTTCATAGTTTATCCAGGTGGTAATAAAGAAAAAATAACTTGAGATACAGTATTGTATAAGTGAGAAAAAGTTATAGTAAAAGAAGGTATGGTAAATTTATCTTTAGCTTGATTATGAGATTTTAAAGTTAATAAACTTTGAGAATTGAAGTATAAAGAAAATGGTAATTTTGCAATATATTCATGAGATATTTGGTTAAATGCAAATTCTTCTTCTATTGTTAATATGAGGTTTGCTTCAGTAAAAGTTTGAGAAAATACTCATATTTCATTTTCTCAAAATGAGATGTGAAGTACAATTTATTTAATAAGTTGATTTGCTGAAGTTTCAAATTTAGCATGAGAATCTACAGTGTTAGCTAATGGACAAAAAATTACTGTTTCTAGAATTGATGCAAATAAAAAGGATGTTGATTTATCATTATTAAAAGAAAGTATTGATGATTATTATAAACAATCTGATTGGTTTATTTTAAATAATTGATCAAGTTATTTAGTAGATGAAAATTCAAAAGAAGAGAAAAAGACAGAAACTTCTACTTGAAAAGTCTCTAATATTTCACAGAATAATATAATTACTTTTTCAAATTTATATGATGAATCAAATGTTTCTTTAGATAATATAAATATTTCAGGTAATTTCAAAGATGAAAATATTTCAAAAATACTTTTAAATTGAAAAGAGGCAGAAATAAATAAAGAACTAAAAACATTTAAATTTAAAAATGTTTTAGTTGAAAATAAAGAAAATGATTTAGTTTTTAAAGTTTATGATGATGCTAATGATTTATTATCAAAATTTGTTTATGTTGTTTATTATGATTGAGCTAAAGTAAAAAATACAGGAAACAATAAATTTAATGTAAAAACTTATAAAGTAGATTGAAGACAATTTATATTTACTAGTATTAGAGATGGGTTAACAAAAACTTTAAATTGAAAAACTACTCATACTACTTATTGAGATTTTCTTACTATTTATTGAAAAGTAAAAGCTAAATGAATATCTAGGGTTGAAGTAGATTGATATACTTTAAAATCTTTTAATTGATCTACTTGGAGATATCATCCATCTAGTTTAAATAATAATTTAAATATAGGTACAAATATTTATAATGTAAAATATTATGATAAAAATGATAAATTAGTTTATACAAATAATTTTACAATTATAAAAAAATCAAATAAACCAGAATGAAAAGAAATATTTAGTGATGAAGTAAAAATAAATTAAAAAAAACTTTTTTTAAAATAGTTTTTTTTTAACATCAACTTGGACATGTTCCACATGCACTTGGAGAACATCATTCTCATGTATTTCATCATCAAATAATACTTATAAACATAGATTTTAATTCATCATCTTCAGGAATTATTCATTCAAATATAGTATCCTTGAAATCTATAGCTTCTTCTTCTACAATTAATGCAGGTTCTTTTGTAATATTTAATTCATCTTTTAATTTTTCATCATTAGTAGTTTCTACTTCTATAAATGAAGAAAGTCATAATTCATCTAGTGATATATTTACTTTTGTTAATAATTCTTTTGTATTTTCTTTTGATCAATATAGTTTTATTTTCATGTATTTTATATAAAAAAATAATAAATTGATTATAATCAATTTATTATTTTTTGAAAATTATTTTTCTTCACTAGTAGCTTCTTCAGTTTCTTCACTAGTAGTTGTTTCAATTTCATCTACTTTTTTAGGTTTTGCAGCTATAACTATTACTTCTTCAGCAGGAGTTAATAATTCCATTGTAGAAGGGATTTTAAGATCAGATGCTTTAATATTTGAATTAAATTCTTTAAGAACAGATAAATCAACATCAATATGATTAGCTAAATCTTTTGGTAATACAGATATTTCTACTTCTTTTACTAATTCTTCTAAAATAGCACCTTCTTTTACGGCTTCTGATTCACCTACAAAATTTAATTTAATCATAGTTTTTAATTTTTCACCTCTAGTTAATGCAAAGAAATCAACATGAGTATATTCTCCAGTAACTGGATTTTTTTGAAAGTTATGAACTAAAACTTCTACAGTTTCTTTTCCAAATTTTAAATTAATAATAGTTGATTCTCATGCTTTTCTGAATGTTTTTAAAAAGTCAGATGCATTTAAAGTTAAACTTGTAGATTCTTGATTTTTACCATAAACAACAGCAGGAAGTTTTCAATTTTTCCTTAAATGTTTACAGTTCTCATCTTTTGCTCTAATTTGAGCTTCAATACTAAAACTTGACATATTATTTTAATAATATAAATAAAATATACAAAAATACGATGTTTATGGATTTTTGTGGGCTTATTTTATATAAAAGTGAAAAATAAGCAAAAGATTTTTGTGGGCTTATTTTTTACCTGATTAATAATCTATCATCACTTATTTCAAAATCTATTTTATATAATCAGTTATCATTTAAAACAATTATTTGTCAATCATGATTTACAAAGAAATCTTTTATTTCATTTTTATCTCCCTCTATTTGTCATATATATGTTAAACTTTTTGTATTTCTATAATTTTTTGTATTTGGTTTAAATATCCAAATTTTGTTATTCATTAATAAATATACATAGTTTAAATTAGCTCTAGTTTTTAGCTCAATAATACTATTTTCTTCCTCTAAATAATAATTTTTCGGAAGTTTATTTATAGTTAATTTTTCTATTCTATAAGGATTTGAATAAAATTTTATTATTGATAAATCTTTTTTTAAAATGTAGAATGATCAATCAATAGCTACAGAAAGTATATCTCAAATTTGTGTTAAATCATCTTTTTTAAGGTATTTTGTTGCAGCTTTAAATTTATTTCAATAAAGAGTATGTTTATTTATTTGATTATCATATCATATTAAATAAATATTTTGTGCATATGATAATATTTGTTTTGCTTTTTCCCATGTTTTTTGTCAACTAACATCCATATAGCTAAAATAACCATTTTTTGTAAACTTAACTATTTTTGATAAATTTGTTAATAAATACATATTGTCTCAAATAAAAGCTGAATCTACAAAAATTTCATTTTCTTCAAGTGAATTAAAAATATAGTTTTTTGCTTTTGAGTTTGGGATTATAGGTCAAACTACTCATTTCTGAGTTACTATATATGGTTTTAGTTTATTTTTAACTATTTGAACAGGGTTTTTAAAACTGCCTTTATAGATAATATTTTCATCATTTTCTTCAAATATTTCTATTTTGTTAAATTGTTTTTTAAGAATATTAATATTATCATTTATTTTTGCTAAATCATTTAAAAAAAGTTTTTCTTTTTCTAGTTTTTTAACTATATTTTCAGCATTTTTTATATTTATTTCAAAACTTTCTGGATTTGCTACATTTTCTGATGCAATTCTAATATATGTTTTTGCTTTTATTATATCTTGTTTAGCTAATTCTTTGTTTTGATTTTGTGTAGAAATTCAAACTACTGTTGAAAGTATAGAGTATAGTAAAAAAATAGAAATTATTAATCAGCTTAAAAAAACTACATTTTTTACATTTTTAGAAGAATTATTTACTTTATCTTTTAAAACTAAAAAATATCATAATACATTTTTTGATAGTTTATTGTCAAAAAATTTTAATAGGTTATTTTTAATTAAATATATTTTACTATTTTCTGTATTTTTTTCTTTATTTGAAATATATTTTAAAGAACTTACTGCTATATTTTTTTCCAAAACTTCACTTAGTAATATATTTTTAATATTTTTATTAAATATATTAATATCTTCTGATAAAACTAAACCATCAAGTAAATCACTTTTTGATAAATAATTTAATAGTATTTTTGTTGCTGAAACTATTATTTCATTATTTTTTAGTTCTCATGATGAAATATAATTAAATTCTTTTTTATTATCTTCTTTATTTGTTAGTTCTATTACTTCTTCTTTTTCATTTATTAAATAACATGATGCTTTTCATATATTTGAAAATATATAGTTATTATCATTTAATATTCAAATAATTATATCAAGTTTTACTTTTTCTTCTGAATCTTTTTTCCATCATTTTATTAAAGCATTTATATTTTCAAGTGCTACTCAAAAATCATTATATGCATTTTCTTTTGAAATTTTATCAATAACAGATTCTAAAATATTATTTAATATTAATTCTCAAAATTTTGAATCATTTGTACTTATTAAAACAAAACAATCTAAATTTTTATCTAGATTTATATTTCTTTTAATAATTGTATTTTTTTTACCAAAATCTACTTTTTTAGAACTAATTTCAAACATTTTTATTTATTTTAATAACTATTTTTTTATTTTTTAAAATTATATGAAAATATTTACAAAATCAAAATTCAAATCTATTTTTTAGTTAAAAACTATAACAAGCAAATAATTTGCATTAAAAGTAAAATATATATAATTGTAGTCATTAAAAATAACTAAAAATAATGTTAGTAGTTAAATGACAAAATAATTTAAGTGGTAGTGTAAAAATAAGTGGTTCAAAAAATGCAGCATTGCCTATATTATGAGCTGCTTTACTTTTAAATTGAAGAGTAACTTTAAATAGAGTTCCAAAAATTTGAGATGTTATGACATTTTTAGATATTTTAGAATGAATTGGAGTAAAATATAAATGGGAATGAAGTACTTTACATTTTGATTCTAGTAAAATAACAAATGAAAATTTAAATTTTGAAAAAATTAAAAAAATTAGGTCTTCTATTTTTCTTTTATCACCACTTCTTCATTTTTTTGGTAATATAAAAATTCCTTTTCCTGGTTGATGTAGTATTTGAGCTAGACCAATTGATGCTCATTTAAATTGACTTGAAGCAATTTGATATAAATCTACTTTTGATGAAGATGATATAATTTTATGATGAAAATTAGAGATTGGTGAAAAAGTTTTAAATGCTAGTTTTTGAGTAAGTTCTACTGAAAATTTAATAGTTGCAAATGTTTTAAGAGATGGTAGAACAATTATAAGAAATGCAGCAACAGAGCCTCATGTAATGAATTTAATAGATTTTTTAAGAAAAGCATGAGCAGATATAAAAATCAGATATAATCATGAGATAATTATTACTTGAGTTTATGGTCTTAAATCAAATTTTAGTTTTGATATAGTTGCAGATTATATAGAATCATGAACTTATATGGTTATTTGAGCTTTGGCTGCTAAAGAATATATAGATATAGTTGATGCTAGAATAGATGATTTATATACATATATTGATAAATTAAAAGAAGCATGAGTAAAAGTTCAAGATATGTGAAATGATGTTTTAAGAGTTTTTAGAGCTAATGAAATAAAATCAGTAAATATACAAACAAATATTTTTCCTGCTTTTCCTACTGATTTACAATCACCATTTTCTATTTTGTTAACTCAAGCAAAATGAGAAAGTAAAATTCATGAGGTCTTATTTGAATGAAGATTAAGTTTTTTAATAGAGTTAGAAAAAATGTGAACAAAATATACTATTTTAAATCCACATGAAGCTATAATATATTGACCAAATAAACTTAAATGATGAGCAACTGTTACTTCATGGGATTTGAGAGCTTGAGCTGCTGTTGTTATAGCATGATTAATAGCTAAATGAACTACAAAAATTACAAATATAGAATATATTTATAGATGATATGAAGATTTTGTAAATAAATTACAATCTTTAGGTGCTGATATAGTTGAGGAATAAAAAATTAAAAATATAGGATTATTAATAATCCTGTATTTTTCTTGTATTTATTTAAAAAATTATTATAAACTATTTTAAAGTTAGATGAGATAAAGATATTAAATTTACTTTTTAATTTAAAAATATCATGAAACTTTTTCCAATTTTTTTAATTATTTTTTGAATAATTATTATTGCAGCTCCTGAAATATTAGCTTATTTAATTTGATGATTTTTCATATTTATATGAATAAATATGCTTGCTTTTTTTTGATTTTTTTGAAAAAAGAAAGATAAAAAGGGGGATAGTTATGTAAAATTTTGAAATTATAAGATATATAGATAAGTATCTTATTTATTATTTCACAAGCTATAAAAAATATATATAATTACTATAATTTTTAAATTTATAGTAATTTTTTTATGCTAGAAAACATATTTATATATATAATCCTTGCTTTGATTTCATTTTTTCCAATTGTTATTTGGGCTTATATTTTTTCGTATATTGATGATAATCCTATAAATAAAAAGAGATTTTTTATAGGAATTATTTGATGAGCATTAGCAGTTGTTCCTATACTACATATGGATAAAATTTTGAATATTTTAGATTTTAAGTATTTAAATATTTTTTATTTTGCTTCACAAATAAAAGGATTTTTAACTAGTATGGAGTTTTGATTATCTCTTAGTTTATTTTTACTCGTAATAGTTGTTTTTTCTTTTATTTTTTGAAGTTTTCTTAGTAAGAGAAGAGAAATAATAAAAGTGTATTTAAAAAATTTATTAGTTTTTTTATTTTTTATTTGAATACTATCTTTTGTTGTATTTTTATTAAATATAATTTTTTCTAGATTTGATTTCTTGGTTGCTGATTCTATATCTTTTTGAAATATTATTTTTAATTCATTTAAGCTTATAGTTTTTTATTATTTAATAGTAGCTTTTATTGAAGAATCAAGTAAGCATTTTAATTTCTTACAATCTAGTGTTTTACAAATAAAAAATATAAAAGATTGAGTTTTGTATGCTATTTTTATAGCTTTATGATTTAGTTTTATTGAAAATATACTTTATTTATATAATTATTATATATCTTATTGATTGACTTGAGAATTAGTAAAAATTTATTTTTTTAGATCTATGTTTTCTGTAATAGTTCATATTTTGGCTAGTTCTGTAGTAGCTTATTATTTTTCAAAATCATTACTTCTGTATAGAGAAAAAGATTTAAGCTTACCTTATTTAAAAATATTTTCTTTTTGAATTTTAATTAGTATTTTGCTTCATTTAATTTTTAATGTGAGTCTCAGTTTAGGTTTTTCATTTATAATGTTTATATATTTTATTTGAGGTTATTTATATGTAAGTAGTATTTTTTATAAAGAATAATTTGCAAATAATTAAAAGATTACTAAAATAGTAGCACTTGATAAATATCAAGAGAGAGTAAGAGGGAATAGGCCCATTATGATTACTCCAGCAACCTGCCTTTGTCAAAGAAAGTAAGGTGCTAATTCCTACCCATTAAGGGAAAGATATATTAAAATTATAATCTATATTTTTTTATTTTTTAAAATAATATAAAGATTTTCATAAATATACTTTCCTATATGGAAAGTATATTTTTTTATTATAAGATCTTATGAAATATTTAATAACTTCTGAATCAGTTTCAGAATGACATCCAGATAAAATGTGTGATCAAATAAGTGATGCTATACTTGATGCTTGTTTAGAGCAAGATCCTGATTCTAGAGTTGCTTGTGAAACACTTGCTACTACTTGAACAGTTATAGTAAGTTGAGAAATAACTACAAAAGCAAAGGTAAATTATACAGAAATAGTTAGAAAAACTGTAAAAGAAATAGGTTATAATGAAAATGAGGCTTGTTATAATTGAGATGATATTTGAGTACATTTACTTATAAATACTCAATCACCAGATATAGCTCAGTGAGTAGATACAGGTTGAGCAGGTGATCAATGAATAATGTATTGATTTGCCACAAATGAAACTGATGATTTTATGCCTTTATCTATCAGTTTAGCACAAAAGCTTATTAGAAAGCTTGAAGAAGTTAGACATAATAATACTTTGGATTATTTACTTCCAGATGCTAAAGCTCAAGTAACTATAGAGTTTGAAAATCATAAACCAAAAAGAGTTGATACAATAGTTATTTCAAATCAGCATAGACAAAGAGTTAGTTTAGAACAATTACAAAAAGATATTTTAGAAGTAGTTATAAAACCAGTTGTGGGAGATTTGCTTGATGAAAATACTATTTTGCATATAAATCCAACAGGTAGATTTGTAATTGGTGGACCAAAAGGAGATTGTGGATTAACGGGTAGAAAAATAATAGTTGATACTTATGGTTGATTATGAAGACATTGATGATGAGCATTTTCTTGAAAAGATCCATCAAAAGTAGATAGAAGTTGAGCATATATTGCTAGATATGTTGCTAAAAATATAGTAGCTTCATGAGTATGTGAGAGATGTGAAGTTCAATTGGCTTATGCTATATGAGTTGCTGAACCAGTTAGTATTTATGTTGATACTTTTGGAACTTCAGATGTTGATACTAAAGTTATTGTTAAAGCTGTAGAAGAAAATTTTGATTTAACACCAGCTTGAATTATAAAAACACTTAATTTAAAAAATCCAATATATAGGAAGACAGCTAAATGATGACATTTTGGTAGAGATGATGTGAGCTGGGAAAAGACTGATAAAAAAGAAGTTTTTGA
>CAZCCA010000016.1:0-7476 GCA_964497215.1 uncultured Candidatus Peribacteria bacterium
AAAAAAAAACACTATTTTAGTGTTTTTTTTAATTGACTTAACTTTATATTATTTTTTAACTCAAATAAAAGTATTAGAATCTTTTATAAAATCTGCAGTTAATACTAATAGTATTCTAGAAATCCACATTGCAGAAAATAATGATACAATTATTCAAATAGCAAGCATTAAACCAAATCATTTAATCATATTTATACCAAAAATAAATAAAATTAAAGCAACTATAAATCATGTAACATTTGAATCCCAAATTGCAGACCATGATTTTTTAAATCATATTAATGTAGCTTCTTTAATTGTTTTTCATAACTTTAACTCATCTTTAACTCTTTCAAATATAAGTACATTTGCATCAATAGCCATACCTACAGAAAGAATTAATCATGCAACAGAAGCTAAAGTTAAAACTACTCACATAGCCTTAATAATAGTAAGAACAATTGCAATATACATAAGTAAAGCAACAGCTGACATAAATCATGCTAATCTATATATAATTATTAAAAATAATAAAATTAGTAAAAATCATGAAATTCAAGCAAAAATTAATTTTTCAAGTGAGCTTGAACCCAGTTTTGAATCTATAGTTTTTTCAGATGTTAAATAAATTGGAGCAGGAACAACTCATGTATTAATATCTTGTGCTAATTTTCTAGCTTCTTCAGGTGTATAATTTCAAGTAATCACAGCTTTTCCTCACATTATTGGTTCATTTATGTTAGGAGCAGTAAGTAATTCTCCTCATACAAATATAGCCATTTGTTTACCAACAAGTCTTTTTGTTAATTCTCAAAATATCTTTGCTCATTCTGCATTAAATGTCAATTCAACCATAGGTTGATAAGCTTGGTTAAATTGTACTGATGATTTAATAAAATATTTATCATCTAATACTCTTCATTTAGAATCAGTAGCTGGTTTCCATAAAGAAGGAATCTTTGAAATAAAAATATAATCAGTAAGACCATTATCTTTTCAATCTAAAGCTTTATCTTGTTTTGAGTTTAATAATAAATATCATTCAGTACCATCTAATAATTTAACATCATTAACTTTTCATGTAACTACACCAGTAGATGAAGTAATCAAATCAGTTATTTTTTTTATAGAACCAATTTTAACATTTTCAAAAGATAATTTATATTTATCAGCTGTAACAGAAAAAGGATACTCTCATTTATTTATCTCTGATAAAGCTGATTGAGCTAAAGTTTCTCTTGCTTTTATATCATCATCAGTTATTTTTAATCTTTTTTCTTTAAATACAATTTTAACAACCTTTCAAATAGCTTTCTTTGCTTTTTCTATATTATCACTGTTTTCTAAAGAACTATTTCATTTTAAAGGTATTTGAACAATAATATGTTTTTCTCAAGCATATGATGCTGAAGTAATAACTGAATCATTAATTTTTAATGATTCTATTCTTCTATCTATAATTGATTTTAGTCATTCTATAATTTCTTTTTCTTTTTCTTTATTGTATTCTTCTGCTTTTTTTGCTTCAGTTAAATCAACTTTATAATCAAGTTCAATTCATCATTGTAAATCTAATCATAATTTATATTCTGATCCTGAAAAAGGAACTTGAATATTATAACTAGACCAAGGAAATGTATATAATAATAAAATAACTCAAGATAAAAATATCAAAAATAATCTAAATACTAAATGTCTCATAAAAATAGTTGTTTAAAAAGTGAAAATAATTTAAAATATTATATATTTTTTTATTAAAAGTAAAGAAAGAAGCTTATTTTTCTTATTTTTTGTTTGCAAGTTGTCAACAAGCAGCATCAATATCATCTCACATTGTCATTCTAATAGTAGATACAATTCAATAATGCTTCAAAATTG
This sequence comes from uncultured Candidatus Peribacteria bacterium, assembly GCA_964497215.1. Lineage (GTDB taxonomy): Bacteria > Patescibacteriota > Gracilibacteria > BD1-5 > UBA6164 > UBA6164. Next base: position 1,858 of record CAZCCA010000016.1, read on the forward strand.
ATTGAAATTTTTCTATTATAAATCTTGGAGTAGTTCTATATCAATCTGAGTTTGTTCATTCTCATTCATTATATGGTATAAAATTAACATGAGCCAACCTTCATTCTAAAAGTTTTCATAATTCATGAGCTAATTTTATATCATCATTTATTCAATTAATCATAATATATTCATAAAATATCCTTTTATTACTTTTAGCAACATATCTATCTAAACTAGCCATTAAATCTTTTAAAGGATAAGTATGATCAACTGGCATAATTTTTTGTCTGATTTCATCATTTGGAGAATGTAGTGATATTGCAAGACTAGTTTGAGGAAAATCATTAGTAAATCTATCAATTCATGGAACTATTCAACAAGTAGAAACAGTTACTCTCCTATTTGCCAAATCCATTTTTTTCTGTGCATTTGCAAAATCTATAGTTTCTTTAACTACATCATAATTAAGCATAGGTTCTCACATTCACATATAAACTATATTTCTAAGCTTATTTCACTCTTTATTTAATAATTTAGCAGCATTATATATTTGTTCAATTATCTCATAATTTGTAAGATTTTTTAATAATCCCAATTTTCAAGTAGCACAAAAACTACATCACATAGGACATCATGCTTGAGATGAAACACATAAAGTTACTCTACCAGTTAAATGTCTCATTATAACTGATTCAATATACTCTCAAGTTTCAGTTTTATATAAAGTTTTTGTAGTTTGTCAGTTTGCACTTGTTTTTTCAGTATCAATTTTTAAAGAATCAAAAAAACAATTTTCTTTAAGTAATTCTCTAACTTTTTTTGATAAAGTATTCATTTCATCAAAATTATCTATAAAATTTTTATAGATAGCATTTTCTATTTGTGAATATCTAAAAGCTTTTTCTCAATTAGTTTCCAATAATTCTTTAACTTTTTTTTCATCATGTATTGAAAATTTTTGCATTATTTAATTTATTTAATAATATGTAATTAATATAAAATATTAATTTTTCTAAGTAATTATATGAAAAAATCAATAAAAGCAACTTCTATTATTGAAGCTATAGTAGTCTTGTTAATAATAGTTACATGAGTTACATGAATGTATACTATTTTTTCAAAATCAACTAAACTTTCAAATTCAACTGCAAACAAAATTCAAGCAATACAAATAGCAAAACAATGAATTGAGGCATTTACAAATATCAGAGATACAAACTGGATAAGATTTTCTAGTGATTCTACAAACTGTTGGAATACTTTAAATTATAATTCAAATTGTATATGAGATATAACTACTACTTATGATATACAATCTTGAAGTTATATAATATATAGAAATTCTAATAATGCATGGGTTTTAGATAGTAAAACAACTAATACTTTTTGAAATTGAAATTATAATACTGACTTTATAGTATGAATAGATGATAAATGAATATATACTCAATCATGAGCTGTAAATGATACAAGTCCTAAATTTACAAGAGAATTAAAAATAAGTTATTTAGATGAAGACTGAATTACTTCACCAGATACAAATAGTCCAAAAATAAAAATAATATCTCTTGTACAATGGATAGATAGTTCATCTAATCAACCACACAAAGTAGAATTAGAGCAAATTCTTAGTAATTGGAAAAAGTAGCAAAAAATAGAACCAAATTTGGTTCTATTTTTTTACTAAGCAGCATCTTCATGAGGATTATACATCATATCATTTACATTTTCCTTTACATTTTCAGTTATATTTAAAAAAGTTCTATCTATATTTCAAGTTCATGATATATTTCAAGATACTACATTATTTACAGCATTATCAAAAATGATATCCATTCAATCATTTCAAGTTAATACATCTTCATAACTAACATCTTTAAACTTTGATAAATCTATTCATATACTCTTTAAATCCTTTCAAGCTGGATCAGAAGCAGCTAATGAATCATACAATTTTTTTCATAAAGTAGATAGTAATCAAGCTGATATTTCTCTTAATTTATTTTTTAAATATTTTTTATATTTATGAGAATTTTCAGGATCTATATTTATTTTTTCTTTAGTAGAAAGTACATCTCACCAAATTTTTGGCCATATAACTAATATTGTATCAATATCAGCAAATGTTTGAGAGGCAGTAAATTTAAAATGTTGTTTTATTATATTGAAATTATCTATTCAAGTAGCTCAACTTCATCAAACTTCATCTTGCATAAAATCTTTTTTAAAAGCAGATCATTGAGATCACCATGATTTTGAATAATTATAATAATCTTTATATTTATCATCTTTTCAAAAGGCAATTAATTTATCAGTTTTTCAATATTCTAAATCATCAGTTGTTCAATCTGCCATATATAAAGCTCTAGATAATCAATTTCAATATATATCCCAGAATTTTCTAGCTTCTTTAATCTTATCACTATATGATTCTGTAAAATCAGAACTTTTGTTAAATATAGAATTTGCCATTTCAGACATTCATTGATATTTACTAGGCTCTAAATTTTCCATATCTTTAGATAGATTTACTATAGTTTTATTAAATATTTTTTGTCATCATAAATCAGATGCAAAAGCAGTTAATATAATACCATTACCTTCTCCAGACCAATGATTTTTTAATTCTTCTAAAACTTTTCAAGATGCATTTAATAGTGCTCAAGAAAATATTAATGAAAAATATATTTCATTCATTTCTTTTAATGTTCATCATTTTTCTACAGCTCTTTTAGCCCATCATAAAGCATTAGGAATTATTCAATCTTCAACTTCTCCCATTCATCACTCTACTATATCTCAAACAGCTCTCTTATCCTGTGCATCTTTATATCAATCTCAATATTCTTCACCAAATCCTCAAACAATAGATCATGTAAATTTTTTATAAAATTTAGATCTTCTTTTAGGACTAAGCCTTCATCATGATTGTGCTCACAGTAAACTTATTAATAATTCTTTTTCATCAAAAGGTAATCCAGCTTTTTCAGCCTTTAATTTTTCAGCTTCATACATTTCATCTCATATTTTACCTCCTAATGCTTCATACCAAAGAAATGTACCATTGTAATCAGCTAATTGTTTAGGATATAAAACACCATATTTTGAAGCTAACATTAATCATGCTTCAATCTTATGTGGGGCTGTATCTTTATTTAATAACCATCATTTTACTCTCGTAAATGCTTTTCAAGATGCAATTTTTCATAAAGCTGTTAATTCTTTATCCATTGCTTCATCTCATTTCATTTCAGTTTGAGCAACTAAATCTTCATATATTTCTGATGGTAACATACTTCAAAATCTTAAAGCAAATTCAGCTGCTTTAATATCATTTCATTTTTTTAAATACTCTTGTATTCAATCAACCAATAATGTACCAGACATATATAATTCCTTAAAAGAGGTTCTATTCCAGAATCTTGTCATAAAACTTCATTTTAAATCATTTTGATATCAATCTATATTTTCTATAGTATAATCTTTTCAAATCTTCCAATCAGGTACAAATTTTTTATCCTTTATTAATTTATTAAGTTCATTAATTGATAAATTTATAGAATTAGGTTCTAAACTAATCTTATTTTTTGTAATTTTAGTTTTTTTATTTTGTTTTCATTCACTATAGTCTCAAAAAACAACATCAACCCTTCAATTTCAAATAGTTTCCAGCTTTATAACTTCTCATTTTTCACTAACTAAATATTCAATATTTTTAGGTCATTTTTTTCAATTAAATTCTACTTCTTTTTGTATTAAATTATCATTTTGTATTTCATAATCTTTATCCCAAGAATTATCCTTTAATAATTCATCAAAAGTATTTAATTTTTCTATTCTTTTAGTCTTATTTTCTTTAAATGCATTAAAAAATGCTTCATATGAGATTGTTTCTTCTCATGAAATACTATTTAAAGTAATAGTTTCTCAAATATATTCCTCTCAATTAAATTCTAATTCTTTAGATATTCAAGTAATTTCATAAGATCACTTTTCTGTTTCTAAAATAACTCCTTTTTTCAATCATAACTTAATTCAATCAGGATCAATAGAATTAATTTTTTCAACTAAATCATTAAAATTTTTATGAGCTACTAAAATATTAGTAGAAATATTATCATTTTCTACTTCTCATAATTCATTCTTTTTTTCATTTATTATTAATAATAAGCTAGATTTTTTTTTAGATAAACTATCCAATTTAGATTCTTTATCATTTGAATCTAATGTATTATTATTTTTGACTGAATTTATTTCAGTTTGTAAATCATCTAATTCTTTTTCTAATTCTTCTAATTCTGATCTATATTTTTCTTCTAATTCTTCTTTTATTTTATTTTTTAATTCATTATCTTTATCTAATTCATCTTTTGATATTCTTTTAAATCACTCAATTTCAACATCAAAATTATCAGTATCTTTTATTATAGATTTAAAATCATTATCTGATAAAATGTCTAATGAAACCTTATTATCATTATTTTCATTTTTTAATATTTTAATTAATTTATAGTAAGAATAACTATTTTTTTCTTCTCAATTTAAATCTATTTTGGTTTTTCATTCTTTATTATTTTTTGATCAAATCATATTTAAAGATAATTTTTTAGTATCTTCATTTAATTTATCAAATTTTAAATAATTTTGTTTAAATATATCTTTTCATTCAATAGTAAATCTTAATACACTTTTTCATTCTATTAAATTATCTATTCATGATACACCAAGTTTTGTTAATTCTTTTTTAAAAGATTTAAAATCTTTTGGTCATTCTTTTTCATATTTTTTTTTGATTTCATTCTTAAATTCTTCAAAATCTTTTTCTATACCAGAAAATCATATTTTATCTGAAATTTTTAAAATATTAACATCAGATATTATAGAACTAGTCTTTATAAAAATATTATCTAAATCCAAATTTGAAAATATATAATTTAGTTCAGAATCAGTCAAATCACTAAATTCATTTTTATATTTAGTTTTAATTTTATTTTCTAATTCTAATATTTTATCAGTTGATATTAAATTAAAATCTTTAATTTTCTTTAATGAAATATTTGGAATTAATTTCTCTATTATTTCTTTTTTTTGTATATCATCTAAAAAATCAATTTTTATTAATTCCTTAATTCAAGTATCATCTAAAATTCATCTTTTAAATCATAAAAATATATTTTTTATAATATTTGCATCTCTATTATTTAAAAGCTTTATTTTCTCATTGTATTCAGCTTTTGTAATAGAATATAAAGAAGGAAAATTATCTATATGAAATTTATCAATATCATTTCATAAAATAGACTTAATAAATTTATTTCTTTTTTTATTACTTCAAATAAACTCAGAAAGTTTATTAAATTCAATATTTTTTATTCATTTTTTTAATTCTTCTTTTTGTTTATCTTCTAAATCAAACTTATCTAAAAATAATCATTCTAGTACTTTTCTTTTTTCTTTTAAATATATATAATCTAATCGAAATTTATTTTGTAAATCTGATAATTTTATATCATATATATTTATTCATAAATATTTATCTTTTATTTTTCATATTTCTAATTGATTTTCTAATTTAGTTTTTAAATCTCAATTTATTTCTCATCAATTAAAAATATCATCTAATAAATTAGCATTATT
>CAZCCA010000016.1:7576-9732 GCA_964497215.1 uncultured Candidatus Peribacteria bacterium
ATTTTTAATAGTAAATAAATTATTGTTTAATTTTCTTTCATTATCTTTTTTTGGTTTTTCAGATGAATTATTATTCATAATTTTATTATTAAAAATATTTAATATATTATACAACTTTTTAGCCAAAAAAGCAAAAAAACTTAAATTAAAAAAATTAGACATTTAATCATTGATTAATAGAATTAAAAAAATTATAAATATAAACTTAAAAAAAAATGATAATACTTTGAATAATTACATCTATAATTCTTTTTTCAATAATAGTTTTAATTCATGAGTGGGGGCATTTTGCTACAGCTAGAAAATTTTGAGTTAGAGTTGAAGAATTTTGACTTTGAATTCCCCCTAGAGCTAAAAAATTATTTACTGATAAAAAATGAACAATTTTTAGTTTAAATTGGCTTCCTATTGGTTGATTTGTAAAATTAACTTGAGAAATACCAAATACTTTTTTAGTTTATAATGAAAAAAAAGAACTTTATAATAATGCAGATTTAGAAAAAGATTTACTAGAAAATAAAGACATATTTGATAAAGATTGAGAAAAAATTAAGTCAGATGATAAACAAATTATTCTAAAAAAATTAAAAGAAAATAAAGCTGATTATAATTTAATGAATAAACCAGCATGGCAACAAGCTATCATAATATTAGCTTGAGTTTTTATGAATTTTTTATTAGCAATTATTATCTTTTCTATACTATTTTTTATATGAATTAAACCACTTTGAATAAATACAACAATAGAAACAAACCTTGATTTAAAACTTATTCCTACATATGAACAAGCAATTAATTCATGACTATTAATTAAAAAAGACTGAATAATAGTAAATCCTATAAAAGATAGTTTAGCAGAGAAATCATGAATAAAAGAAAATACAATTATAATAAAAGTAAATAATATAAAGGTATCTAGCTTAGAAGAGTTTAAAAATATTTTAGAATCAAATAGAAATAATACTATAATCTTGAAAGATAATAAAAATAATTCTTTCAAAATAAATTTAGATAATAATTGAAAAATATGAGCTTATATTTGAGATAATATAAAATTAAATAAAGATTTTGAATATAAATATAGTTTTTTAAATTCTATAAAATACTGAACTATTGAAACATACAATCAAACACTATTAACATTCAAATGATTATGAATACTTATAAGGAAAATATTTAATCCTGAAACCCCTAAAGAAAGACAGGAAGCTATAAACCAAGTAAATTGACCAATTTGAATAGTAGATTTCATTACTAATTCTATGCAAGCTTGAATAACATTTATAATAATAATATGAGCAATCATTTCTATAAATTTATGAGTTTTTAACTTATTACCAATTCCTGCATTAGATTGATGAAGATTTTTATTTATAACAATTAATGGTCTAATTAAAAAGATTTTTTGAAGAAAAGCTATAAGTGAAAAAACAGAATGATTTATTCATATATGATTTTTTATTCTATTAATTGCATTAAGTTTAATAATAGCATATAATGATATTAATAAAATAATTATTAGATAAATTTTAATATGATTAATACTAAAATTATAAAAAAAGCAAAAAAATATGTTAATAAACTATTAGTTCCTCTAGAACAACATTATTATCATAGTTATAATCATGCAATAGAAGTAATGGAAAGAGCTGTATATCTATGAAAAAAAGAATGATTAAATAATGAAGATTTAGAAATACTTGCTTTAGCATGACTTTTCCACGATACTTGATTTGTTATTCAATATGATAATAATGAACCTATTTGAGCAAAAATAGCAGCTAATTATCTAAAAAGTTTATTATATCCAAATAAAAAAATAGAAATAATAAAAAGACTAATTTTAGCTACAGATTCTGATTATAAAAACCCAACAGATATTTATGAAAAAATAATAAAAGATGCTGATATGGATAATCTATGAAGAGATGATTTTATAAATAAAGCTAATTCATTAAAAAAAGAAATAGAAATAATAAAACAAATAAAAATAATAGACCCTGATTGGAATCACTGATTAGTAGATTTACTAAAAGAACATCAATACAAATCATTTACTCAAAAAATAGAAAGGGATAAAAAAAAGAATGAAAATTTACAAAAAATGTTAGATGAATTAGAACATAGTGATGAAATATAAAAAGATTTACAAAAAT
>CAZCCA010000017.1:0-9033 GCA_964497215.1 uncultured Candidatus Peribacteria bacterium
AAATTTATATTCACTAAATAAAATAGAATTTGAATTAAAAGATGTTATTGAAGATAATGAATTATGATTTAAAGTTGCAAATTTAGAATGAGCCACTTTATTTGTAAAGTTAGTTATTAAATGAGAAAAAATAATAAAATAAGAACTGTTATCTTAGATAACAGTTCTTATTTTATTACTTCTATTTCAACCTCAGAACTCTTAAGTACAGTTCATTTTTTAAATAAAATAATTTTTAGTTTATGTTTTCATAATTTTAAATCTATAAAGTTGTTATTTATTTCTTTATTATTTAAAAACCATTTTTTATTATCATAATTTATATTTGTTTTAAAATTTAATTTTATTTGAGATATATTTTTAGGTTTATTTTTTTCTATTTTATAAATACTATTATTTAATGGTGATAATATTTCTAAATATTTTTGATTATTTTTATTATATATAATCTTATCTTTATTTAATATATTATTATTTTTTTCTAAATAATTAACTAATTCTTTAAAAATTTCTCATGCTCATGTAGCTCATGATACTCATTTCATATATGTTCAGTCCTTATTTCATACCCATACTCATATCATATAATTATCAGTAAATCATATACTCCAATTATCTCTAAAGTTTCTAGATGTTCATGTTTTTACAAAAACATTTTTATTTTTAAAATCTAAATTTGAATTTATAGGAAATCAGTTCAATTTAAAATATCTATTCGTTAAAATTAAATTTATCATATTTATATATTTTTCTTCTATTATTTTTTTACATTTATTTTTTTCTTCTTTTTCTATTTTTATTTTACAGAGATTTCATTTATTTGTAAATATAGAGTATGCTTGAAGTAGTTCAAATAACTTTATTTCAGGTACTCATAGAGTTAATGCAAGTCAATAATAATCAGGATCTTTATCTAATGTAGTAATTCAAAGTTCTTTTAAAAAATTATATAATCTTTCTTTTCATATTTTATTAACTAGTTTTATTGCAGGAATATTAATACTTTGACTTAGAGCTTCAGCTAGAGAAACTTCTCATTTATAATCTAGTGAATAATTTTTTGGAGAATAACTATTTCAATCAGATGTATTAAATTGTACTGGTAAATCTAATATTGTACTACTTGGTAGATATCATAAATCTTTAAATGAAAGTAAATAAGTAAATGGTTTTATAGTTGATCCTACTTGTCTTTTAGCTATTGTTGAATTTACTTGTCAATTTTCTAAATAATAATCAATTCATCATATCATTACTTTTAGCTCATTTGTTTTTATATCAGTTATTAATATTCAGTAATCTCATACATTCTTCCACATTAATCAATCTATAATTTTTTTTGATATATTTTCTATTTTTTTAGTTAAATTATAATCAATAGTAGTTTGGATATTTTTTTTATTTATTAGTTGTTTATTTTTTGATATAAAATCTATTATATATGGTAATTTATTTTTATGTTCATAATTAAAAATTAATACTTCTGATAATATTTCATTTTTTTCTTTATTATTTATTAATCAATTTTGATTTAAATAATTTACTATTTTTTTAAATCTATTATAAAATAATTCTTTATTTTTATAAGGATTATATTTATATGGATTTTTAGGAATAACTAAAAGAGCTATTTGTTCTGCTTTTGTTAAATTATATATTTCTTTATTAAAATAATAGTGTGAAGCAGAATTTATTCAATAATTTAAATATCAAAAATAAATATTATTTAGATAATATTCTAGTATCTTTGATTTAGAATATTTTTTATTTAATACTAAAGCTAAATAAAATTCACTTAATTTTCTTATATAAGTTCTATCTTTATTTAGCCAATAATTATTTCTAATTACTTGAGTAGAAATAGTTGAAGCTCCTTCTATTTTTTTTCATAATATTATATTGTTTTTTATAGCTCTAATTATTGCTATAAAATCTATTCAGTTATTTGTATGAAATGATTTATCTTCAATTAAAATAATACTTTTTTTTGTAAACTCTGGAATTTCTTCTAGATTTATAAATCTATGTCTTATTTTATTATCTTTTATTATTTCTCATATTTCAATATTATTTTGATCATAAACTAAAGTTGAGTTTTGAATTTCATTTAATTTAATTGGATATATAAATAAACTAATAATAAATATTATTATTATTATTATTGTAAGTATTAAATATATATAATTGTTTTTCTTCATAATATGTTGTTTTAGTTATTATTATTTATTTGTTTATTTATTTGTTTGTTGCATAATTAATATTATTTATTATAATTTTTATGTTATTACTAAATTAATTATATGAATTTATTTAAATTTAAAAAAACAATAATTAGTATTATATTATTAATTATTATTTTATTTACTGGTTTTTATTTTTCTTCTACTATTTTTCATTATTTTAAATCAAATATTCCTATTGTAGTTTGATGAAATTTTGATTTAAATCAAAAGAAAATTCCATTTTGAGTAGATCATATTGATTTTATATTTTCAGAGGATTTAGATAAAAATACAATTAATAATGCAAACATAAATATTTCACCAGAATTAAAATGAAATTTTTTACTGTTGAAATGAAATATTGTTAGATTTGTTTTAGATGAAAAATTGTCTGTCTGAAATGATTATTTATTTACATTTTCAGATAATATAAAATGAACAAATTGAAAAAATATTAAAAGTATAAATTTTGAATTAAAAACTGTTAGTAATGCTAAGGTTTTAAAAATTACACCAAGTTGAAAAATAAAAAATTTAAATCAAAACTTAGTTGTATTTTTTAATTTACCAATGGTCCCTTTAACTGACTTAAGCTCTAGAGATAATTTACCTTGTCCAATTGAAATAGAACCTAGTATTGAATGAAAATGTGTTTGGACAACTACATCTGTAGTTGAATTTATTCCAAAAAATAGATTGTATTGAGCTACAGATTATAAAGTAAAAGTTATTAATAAGGAATGATTATTATATCCTTTATCTGAGAATAAAGAAGTTATAGTACAAACTCCTAGATTAGATTTTTATTTTAATGAAAATTTTAGTATTTCAGAATGAATTATATTTAGTACAAATTTTGATGTTAGTTTAGATGAGGTAAAAAAATATCTATATATGAAATATAGACCTTTAATATCTAATAATATAAATAATGAATATGTACTAATTGATAAATCAAATATAAATATAACAAAGAATAAAAATAAATTTACTATAAAATTAAAAGATTTATCATTTGAGTATAATAATAATTATATAATAGAAATTGATTGAAAACTAAAATCAGTTAACTGAACAATTCCTTTAAATGAACGTAAGAAATATCATTCTAAAAGTTATTGATTTTTAAATAAAATTGATGTTTATAAAAATATTTATTCAAAAACTTGAACTGTTATTGATACTAAATATTTTTATACATGAAATTGAAATAAAATTCCAGTAAATAATATTTTTTTTAATCTAAATTTTGATAAAGAGGTTGAATTAAATAATAGTTATTTTGAATTTAAGAATAAAACAACATGAAAAAAAATAGATTTTACTTTAAATTATATAAATGAAGAGAAATACAATGAATCTACTTGAAAAACTATAAAATCTTTAAATAAGAAAAAGGTTAGATTACTTTTAAATGAAAAATTAGATAATAATTCTACTTATTTATTAACAATAAGTAAAAATATAAATAAATATTTAAAAACTGATATAAATAAGACTTTTAATACTATAGATAAATTAGAAGTAAAAGATTTTATTTTTATAGATTATTCTAAATCTTGTCTATATTTATCAAATGAGATAAATAATTATTGGAAATTATGAGATAATATATTTTTTACTGAACCTAAAACAAGAAAAGTTTCAATTTCAGATTATGAATATATACCAAATAATATTTTAGGTTGAAAATATACTTATTGAAAAAGTAAATATTCTAGTGAAGTAAAAATAAAAAATAAAGATAAAAATAGTTATTTAAAAGAAAAATGATATTGTAGAAAACCAAATAAAGGAGAATATTTGTATGTTTTAAATACTAGGTTAAATCCAAATAGTAAATATAAATTAATTATAAATAATAAGTTTGAAGATAAATATTGAAATAGCTTGGATAAACAAATTGTAAAAGAGTGAAAAACTTGAAAAATTTTAGATAAAGATAAATATTTATATTCTTCTGTTTCTAAGAAGATAAATATAATACCAAATAATTTACCTATAGTTGTAAACTTACAAACTATTAATTTAGATAAAGTTGAGCTTGAAGTTTGCGAAATGGATGAAAAATGATATTTATGATATATTAATAGTTATTATGTAATATGATATAGACCTAAATGTATAAATAGTAAAAAATGAATAGTTGAAGTAAAAAATCATAATTGGAATCTTACTTTTAATAAGTTTGATTTAGAAAAAGATTTTTTAAAAAGTAAATTTAAATCTAATTTTATTTTAGTAAGGGGTAAAATACCAGGTATTAATAATTATAATAATAGATATAATTCATTTAATAATATTTATGTTAGATCAAATTTTTCTGTTACTTATGAAAAATGAAATAATAAAAAATTACTATTTATAACTGATTTTAAATGAAATATAAAAACAGATGTTGATATTTATTTTTATAAATTTAATAGAAGAATATTATCAAAGATAAATAAAAAAGTTGTTTTAAATAAAGATAAAAATGTATTTGAAGTAATAGACCCAAATAATGAAATCGATTATATTTTAGTTGTTAGTAAAAAAGATAAATCAAATATATGAATTTTAAATTTAAATAATGATTTATTATCAAACTATTGATTTAAATATATTTCTTGAATAACAACTAATCAAAAGAAGTATTTGTATTTATATACTGAAAGACCTATTTATAAACCTGGAGATAAAGTTTTTTTTAAATGAATATTAAGAGATTTTATTCCAAATAAATGATATGTTTCAAGCAATATCAATAATGCCAAAATAGAATTAATTTGACCATCAGGAAAAGTTATTGATGTAAAAAAAATAAAAATTGATAAAAATAGTAATTTTTCTTGAGATTTTATTCTGCCTAAAGAGGTAGATTTAGGAAAGTTTACTTTTAGATTTAGTTCTATAAATTGAAAAAATTATTCTTTAGTTAAAAATAATGCTTATTTTTATATTGAAGAATATAGAAAACCTACTTTTAAAGTAAATATAGATGATACAAAAAAAGACTTTATTTTATGAGATAAATTAGAATTAAATATAAAACCTGAATATTATTTTTGATGAAAAATTATTAATACAAAATGAGAATTTAGTATATTAACTCAAAATTATTTTTTTGATGCTAAAGACTATTCTGAATATCAATTTTGAGATTGATATAAATATTTTAATTGTATATATTGGGGACACTGTGAATATAATGATAGTTTAGAAAAAAGATGAGAATTTAAAATAGATGCTACTTGAAATTTTAAATTTAATTATAAATTTACATGAGAAAAAAATACATGAGAAAAAATATATAATTTTTCATTTGATATAACTGATCCTGATACAAAAAGGGTAGTAACAAAAACTGTTTCAAAAGTTTTACATAATACTGATTGATATATTTGAATTAAGTCTAAATATTATAATTGACTTAATAAATGAGTTAAAATTGAATGAATTATTTTAAATGTAGATGCAAAAGAAAAACCTTTTGCAAAAGGAAAAATTGAATTAATTAAAAGAGAATGGAAGTCTGTAAAAAAGAAATGAGTTGATTGAGTTTTTTATAATGATTATTGATTAAAAGAAAAATTAGAATCAACATCAAAAATAATATCAAATAAGAAATGAGAGTTTACAAAAATATTAAAACCAAAAAGTTCTTGAGAATATGAAATTAGAGCAATTTATACTTGATCTAATAATAAAGAATTTATATCTTCAAAAATTATTTATGTAGCTTGAAATGATTATATTGAATGGCCTAATTCTAATAATGATATAACTGACTTAATATCTGAAAAAACACAAGTAAAAATATGAGATAATGCTGAATATATTCTTAAATCTCCAATTAATTCTTGAAAAGCTTTAATAGTTGTAGAAAAAGATAGTGAAATATTAGATTATTTTATCCATGATATAAAGAGTTATTCTGATAAAATTACTATTAATGTAAAAGATAATTATTATCCAAATTATTATTTAAAAGTATTTTTAATTTGATCAGAAGCTAATAATCCACTTCCTATTTATAAAAGAGCTTTATCTACAACAAAAGTTAATACAGATTATAAAAAATTAGATATTGATATAACTACTGATAAAAAAGAATATTTACCATGAGATATAGTTCAGTTAAATATATTAGTTAAGGATTATCTATGAAAACCAGTTAAAAATGCAGATGTAAGTATATCACTTGTAGATGAAAGCCTTCTTGCTTTAAAATGAAATCCAAAGAAAAATCCTTATGCATTTTTTTATGATTTAAAAAGATATTTAGGAGTTTATACATTTAGTTCTCTTAAAAATTTGATTGAAAAACTTGAAATAAAAGATAATAGTAATTGAGAAAAATGATGAGCTTGAGATCAAGTAAAATGATGAGATAGTAAAAAGAAAAGATGATTATTTAAGGATACTGCTTTTTGGCAAGCTTCATGAACAACTGATGAAAATTGATTTTTAAGAATTCAGACTACTAAACTACCAGATAATTTAACAACTTGGGTTATAGAAGTATTAGCTAATACAAAAAATGACACTAAAGTATGAGTTAATTATAATACTATTACAACAACTAAAAAGTTATTATTAAATGATAATTTACCTAATTTTTTTGGTTCAAATGATACTATAATATTATCTCCTGTTGTTTTTAATAAAACATGAGAAGATAAAACATTTAATGTTAAATTAGATATAACTAATGCTAAAATAATTTGAGATAAAACTAAATCTGTTAAAATTATTAATTGATGATCAAAAACTGTAAACTTTAAAATAAAGATAAATGATATTTGAATTAGTAACAATTCAGAAATATTTACCTCAAAAGTTAACTTAAAGGTTTCATCAATTGATTTAGAGCAAGTTGATGAAATCGAAAAATTCATAAAAATAGTAGAAGTGTCTACTCCTGAATATATTTCTACATTTTGAAAAACTAAGGAATCTAGTTTTGAAGAAAAAATTGATTTATGAAATATTATTAAATCAAGTTGAAAATTAACAATAAATTATTCTGTTACTTTACTAAGCTATATACTTGACTGAATTGAATACTTAAATAATTATCCTTATGGTTGTAGTGAACAAATAACATCAGCTATAATGCCGAATATTTTTATCAAACAATTATATTTATCTGTTTGAAAAGAATTTGATTTAAATAAAAAAACAATTAAGTTCTGGGCCTGAAAAAATGAGTGATATAAAGAAAAATCTATTAATCAAGTTATAAAAGAATATTTAGTGAATATTAGAAAATATCAAAAAAATGATTGATGATTTGTTTATTTTTATGATATTAATAGTTGAAAGAATTATTCTGATTTTGAGTTAACTAGTTATATACTTAGAAGTTGAGCAAGTATTAGAGATATTTGATATAAAATAGATGAAAAAACTTATTTTGATGCTATAAATTATTTAAAAAATAGATTTTATATTAATAAAATAGAATGATGTAGTATTACAAAATATAATGATTGTAAATATCCAGAAACTGATAGATTAAAAGCTATATGATCAATTTTATCTTTTGATAATAATGATTATGAAGCATATAAAATGTATAAGCTTATTAATTTTAATAATATTAATAATTCTATACAAATAGAAAAAGTTAAAGTTATAGCAAAATTAATTAATTTAAAACAAATAACTAAGCAAGAAAAAATTGACTTAGAAAAAGAAGCAAAAAAAATTATTGATAATATTATTTCTGAAGAATTAGTTTTTAATCCTAAATGAGCATATTTAGGTAAAAATGATATTTATTCAAGGTTAAAAAACACTACTTCTTTATTAGAAGCAATATCAATAATATGAATAAATAATTTTTCAGATATTGATAAAATCATTGATAATATGATTAGATGGATAATATGAGAAAAGAAAAATTGAAGTTTCTGATCTACTACTGATAATATTAATGTTATTAAGTCTTTAACTAAATATATAGAATCAACTTGAGAGCTAAAAGATATTAAAAATAATACTAAACTTAAATTAAATAATAGAATAATTGAAGAAAAAAATATCAATAATGAAAATAAATTAGATGTTTTTACAAAAATAATTAATTGACATGATTTAAAGGATACAAATAGCTTTGTAATAAAGAAAAAATGAAATTGAACAATTTTTTATGATTTAAATCTTAGTTATTATAAAGATATATCTGATATTAAGGCAAGAGATGAATGATTTTTTATAGAAACTAAATATTTTAAATATAATGATTATAAAAAAATAGAATCATTAAAAAATCTAGAATTAGAAAAATATAATAATAAAGAAATTAGTTATGATGAATTAAAATATCCAAAAAATATTTTTGAGTATTTAGATGAAGTAAAATGATGAGCAGTTTGAGATTTATTAATTGTTAAAAATAAAATTATAACAACTGAAACAAGAGATAAAGTTGCTTTTGAATGATTTATACCAGCATGAGCTGAACTAGTAAATCCAAATTTAGATACTTCTACTAATAAAGAAATAAAAACGAATAACTTTTATTTTGATAAAATAGAATATAGAACAGATAGAATATTTTGATATAAATCTATAATTTATCCTTGAATAAATAATTTCACATATTTAATGAGATTAACTCATTCATGAGATTATTCTATAAAACCATCAAAAATTTTTGAATTTTATAATGTTGAAGTTTTTGGTAGAGATAAATGAAAAATGTTTCATATAAATAATTAAAATAAGAACCGTTATCTAAGATAACGGTTCTTATTTATTATGTGTCACTCATTAGTTTCAGCATAATATATTTTTCATGTTTTAGTGTCATGTAGATAAAACC
>CAZCCA010000018.1:0-7745 GCA_964497215.1 uncultured Candidatus Peribacteria bacterium
GAAATAGGAGTTATTTATATTTTTTATTATAATGTCAAAAGTATTTAAAAAAACAGATAAATCTTTACAAAATTTAGTAAATAAATAAAATTCTATTCGTTGATTTTATATTATAAGTATTGAAAATAAATGGATTTATATAGTGTATTAGAAATAGAAAAGTGAGCAAGTTTAATAGAAATAAAAAAAGCTTATAGAAAACTTGCTATGAAATATCACCCGGATAGAAATTGAGGTGATCCAAAAGCTGAAAAAAAATTTAAAGAAATAAATGAAGCATATTCTATATTATCAGATGAAAACAAAAGAAAACAATATGATATGTTTTGATCTACATGATGAACTTGATGAGCAAATCCATTTGGATGATGATTTTGATGATGAGTAGATGTAGATTTATGAGATATATTTGAATCATTCTTTGGATGATGATGAAGTTCTAGACAAAGAAGAACAGAATTTAAATGAGAAGATTTAGAACAGTTAATTACCATTGATTTAAAAACTAGTATTTTTTGATGAAAAGAAAAAATTAAATTTAACAAAAAAGAAACTTGTGTTACTTGTAACTGAGAATGAGGTTCATGAAAAACAAGTTGTTCAAAATGTAATTGAACAGGACAAGTAACATATACTACTCAAAGTATGTTTGGGACTATTAAACAAACTTGAGTTTGTGATGCTTGTTCTTGAACTTGAGAAACTTTTAAAGAAACTTGTTCAAATTGTCACTGAGAAAAAAGAAAAGTAGTAAAAAAAGAAATAGAAATAGATATCCCTGCAGGAATTGATAATTGAATGGTTATAAAAATGACATGAGAATGAAATGATTGAGTCTGAACAAAAGCAAGTTGAGATTTATATATTAAATTTCATGTAAAATTAGAAGAAAAATGATTAAAAAGAGATTGAGTAAACTTATATTATGATTTAGAAATAGATGTAATTGAAGCAATTTTATGAACAAAAAAAGAAATAAATATACCTGTAATATGAAAAAGAACAATAGAAATAAAAGCAGGAACATCTCACTGAACTATTATTAAAATATCTTGAGATTGAGTAAAACATATAGATAGTGATTCAAAATGAGATTTATTTATAAATATTTCTATTAAAATTCCTAAAAAACTTTCAAAAGTAGAAAGAGAATATTATGAGGCTATAGCAAAAGAAAAAAAAATAAATGTAAATAAAGCATGAGTATTTGAAAAAATATTTGGATAAAAATATATTCCTAATCTAATTTAGGAGTTTTTTATAAATTAATAAAAAATATGAAAAATATAAATAAATACATAAGTTATATCTTTATAATATTTTTTTTAATAATTTTTTCTTTTTATAATTTTGAAGAATATAAAAGCTTTCATCAAAGTAAAATAGAATTAGAAAATAGAAATAAAAATTTAAATGAAAAAATAGAAAGTTTTAAATTAAAATATGTCGAAGATATAAAAAATATAAACTTTTATTATACTCCAAATAGAAAACTTTTAGATAATATAATTAACAAAATAAATAATTCTAAAAAAACTATATTTTTAGAAACATATATATTAACAGAAAAAAGAACACAAGAAGCATTAATAAAAGCTCACAAAAGATGAATAGAAATTAAAGTACTACTAGAAAAAGCTCCATACAAAGCCTATAATATAAATAATAAATCATTTAATAAATTAAAAAAAGCATGAATAAATATAAAATGGTCTGATAAACAAGATTATACTTTAAATCATTCAAAAGTATTACTTATTGATGATTTATCAATAATATCAACTTGAAATTATTCTTATTCTACATTTACAAAAAATAGAGATTTTTTTATATTTACAACAGATAAAAATATAAATAAAAAATTAAAACAAAACTTTGATAATGATTTTAACTGAAATAAAATAAATATTTATGATGATAATTTAGTATTTTCCCCTAATACATCAAGAATAAAATTTGAAAAAATATTTAATTATGCAAAAAAAGATATAAAAATGTATTTTCAATATCTAAAAGATGATGATTTAGTAAACTTATTAATAAAAATCAAAAAAGAAAAAAATATAAATATTAATATAATCTTACCTATAACTGCAAAAGATGATAAAAATATCAGAAAAATAGAAAATGCTTGAATAAAAATACATTTCTTTAAAAAGTATAAAATACATGCAAAAGCAATTTTAGTAGACTGAGAATATTTATTTATATGAAGTATAAATTTTTCAGATTATTCATTAAATAAAAATAGAGAAGTATGAATTTTAATAAAAAATAAAAAAATAATTTATGATTTTTTAAATGTTTATAATCAAGATATAAAAAATTCATTTTAGCAATATAAAATATATTGTTTTTCTTTACAAGTAGCCAAACATAATATATAATTAAAGTAAAATAAATGTTTATTTAATAAAATTCAAAAAGTGAGCATATTAAACAAAATATTCCTTGCACTAATAGCTATTTCAGTATTTATATTTCTAGTATCAATTACATTTATAAATAATAATCTAACAAAAATAGATAAACCTTTTTATAAAAATTTACAAAATTGAACATATAATTTAGTAAAAAATAATACTTGATACAAACTTGAAAATATTTCAAACAATAGTTGAGAAATATTAGTTTTAAAAATAAATATTTCTGATGAAATTATTTATTCAAATTGAAAAGTAAATATAAAAAAAGACATAAAAAATACTAAGATTAATATTAGTAACTGAATATACTTTTTTAATTTCAATGAATTAGATAAAAACTATACTGTAACAGGTAGTTGATTTGAAATAACAAATAAAGGGCCTTGAAATTTTATAGTTAATAATATAAATCCAAGAAAAATTTTAGTATTTTCAAATAATACTTTATTAAATCTAAAACTAAAAAATTTAAAAACAAATGAAGATATCACAACTATATATCTTTACCCACATAAATATCTAATTTTTAATCCATTAAAAAATATTTTTGTAAAAAATGCTGATTTATTAAAAATATCTCAAGCTTTTAATTTATGATACTTTAATAATAAAATAGAGCTATCAGAAAAATTCATAAACCTAATATCACTAAGAAATGAAAAAATAATAGATTTTATTAAAACATCTATTAATTATAATATTTCAAAAATAAATGAAAATAATAAAATTATAAAAGAATTTACTAATTCTAAATTTTGATTTATACCATGAGAAGAAGAAATTTTAAAATACTTTTCTATATTTATTAATCCTAGTAAAAAAAGTATTTATTATAAAAATTTATTAATTAGACAAATAAATAAACTTATAAAATCTGAAAATATAGATATAAAAACTATCAATAGTATAAATGATAATATAGAAAAACTTTGAGAAATTGATCCTAAATGAAAAAACAAAATAAATGAATTTATAAAATTTTATTACACAACTATAATAAATTCTAATTCTTCGATAAATACAAAGATAAATTTTACTAAACTTATAAACAAAATAAATAATACCACAAATAAAATAGATATAGAATCATTAATATATTTAAATAAAATATTTAACAATTATAATTCAACTAATTTTTATGAAAATATAAATAAATTTACAAAAAAATATTTTGATGATTTAAAAATAAATCTAGATATAAAAGAAAAAAATAAAATAGATATTTCAGAAGCAAAATGAATAGATTATTTACTATATTTTTTAGAAAATATAATGCTAAATTCAGATACATCTGGTAATATAAAAATATGAGATATTATTAGTGTTTTTAATAATTATGTTATTATATCTGAAAATTTTTATAAATATAATAATAATGATACAAAAAAAGTTGGTTTATTTACCTATTCAAAGATTTTAAATCAATTTAAAAAAATCATAAATAATACTTATTTTATAAAAAGAGATGAAAACAATATATTAATACCTAAATCATGAGTAGATATAAATAAAAAAGATATTAAAATATTTGAAAAAAATATCAATAAAATTTTAGAATTTTTTAATAAAAATAAAATAGTTTTAGATACTAAAAAAAGTAAAAAAGATAAATTTTTAAATTATAAAATTTATCCAAATTTAAAAAAAGAATATATAGAATATTTTTATGCTCTAAATGACTATGAAGAATATCTAGCAATATATGATACAAGTAAGAAAGAACTCCTAGAAACAAAGTCAATAAATGAATGAAAAATAAATAATAATTTATCTATAGAAAAAATTAAAAAATATTTAAAACAATTTAATTGAGTTTCATTTCAAAATACAAAGATAAATATAATGGATTATGGTTATTGTATAAATCCAACTGATGAAAATTTAAATATAAAACTTGGAAATCCATATTGTTATAAAATAGAAAATCTTCTTATTGATAAACAAAAAATATCATTTATACTATATCCTTTTTTACAAAATAAAATTGACTATATCACAATAAATGATGAACCAAAATCATGATCATATAAACTAGATGAAATAAAAGTTTCTCTAGAGAAAAAATTAAAAACAGTTAAAGAATATAAAGAAAAGGAAAAATATAAATTTGATAATTTTTTAGTTAATACATTTTGAAGAAAATTAACTTATTCTAATAATACTAACAATACAACTAATCAAACAAAAAAAGAAAATATACAAGAAGATTCTGTAATAAGAATATTTAAAAGAAATAAATTATTATGAGATAAATGAGATTTTGCAAATATAATAAAAACTATAAATATAAAATATAATGAACTTGAAGTAACTAAAAAAACAAATTCTGATAAATATAATATATATATAAATTCATCTACCTTTTTTATAAAAATATCAAAAACTTCAGAATATAGATGATTATTTTCATCAGAATACAATTTTTCTGAAAAACATAGTTTTATTAATCCAGAAATAAAATTATTAGATAAAAAAACTGAAAGTCCTCTTTTATATTGAAATACAATATATATAAAATGAGAAATAAAAGTAAATAATATAACTAATATATTAAAAGAAGTTTTAAATAATTATATAGAAATTGAATTTGTTTTAAAAAATATATTAGAATCATTAAGTATAAACAAAGTAGATATTTATTATGATAAACAAACTAAAACTTATAGTTATGAATTATATTATAATTCAAAAAAATTAATCATTAAAACTTTAAATTGAAAAATTATAAATATAATATATAATAACAATAATATATATAGTAAAAGTACTAATTATAAATTAATAAAAACTATTTTAAATAATATAAAATAAATAAAATGAAGAAAAAAAATATATTTATAAAAATAATGGCTTTTTTAGCATTATTTTGAATAATCATTTGAGTAATTTGAACATGAATACTAATACTTTTTAGTTGAAATAATAATGAAACTTCAAGTCAAACTTTAACTCCTGAACAATATGAACAAATACAAAAATTAATAAAAGAAAATACTTGATCTCTACAAGCACAAAGTTGAACTATTACTTTAACATGAATAACTAAGTAAATGAATTTAAACACAAGAATTACATGACCAGCTTGAGCATGAGTAAATTCAACAGTAGATATTATTTCAGAATTATATGCTGAACTTGGTTATGATTTAATTAGTGATATAGAATATGAATCTAGAATAAAATGATGAGTTAATTTTTTTGATATAAATATATCAGACAACTCTGAAAAATTTCTTACTAAATATGTAGATATTTGTCTTGCTTTTAATGCTGAAAGTTTAGAAAGACAATTATCATCATTAAAAAATTGAACTACAATTATTATAAATTCAAAATGGACAGAAAGATTAAGTTCAAAGAATATTTCGCTATCAGACTATAATATATTAGATTTAGAAATAAATGATAAATATGATAATACTTACCTACTTTGAATATATGCTTTATACTTAAATTTAGATATAAATATAATACTAGAAAAAATAGAAAAAGTTTTTTCTAAAAAATGAGAAGATACAGTAAATAAAAATAAAGATATTGTAAAAAATATTTTTGATACATATAAAATAGAAAAAAAATCTGATTTATCTATAAAAAAAATAACAGAAGCTAAAACTCTTATTTATTGAAATAAATCTCTAACTAAATGAGCTATTGCTGGAGGACTTGAATTTTATTCAGCATATCCTATGACACCTGCTTCTACAATATTAACTGAAGTTATAAAAGATTGAAGTATAACTTATATTCAAAATGAAGATGAAATAGCTGTTATTAATTCTGCTTTATGAGCAAGTTTTACTTGAATAAGAGCTATGTGTGGAACTTCTGGTTGAGGCTTTGCTCTTATGAGTGAAGCTCTAAGTTTTGCTGTTCAAGCTGAATTTCCTATTACTGTTGTATTATCTCAAAGAGCTGGCCCATCAACTGGTACTCCAACATATCATGAAGCATGAGATTTAAATTTTGCATTAAATCCAACTTTTGGTGATTTTAATCATGTTGTAATGTATCCTTCAAATTTAGAAGAAGCATATTATTTTTGATGACTTGCATTAAATATTGCTGATAAATATCAAATTCAAGTTATATTATTAATGGATAAACAAAGTTCAGAACTTCATTGAACAGTTTCAAAATTAAAAGTTCCTGAAATAGATAGATGAGTTATTTTAGAAAATCCTCCTGAAGATTATAAAAGATATGAATTAACAGATTCTTGAATTTCTCCAAGAGTAAAAGTTTGAACTAAAAATTGAGATTTTATAGCTACTAGTTATGAACATGATGAATATTGAGCAACAAGTGAAGACTCAGAATTAAAAAAGAAATTTACTAAAAAAAGATATAAAAAATTAGATAATTTCTTTGAAAAAGAATGAATTTACTGATATGAAGTAATAAATCCAAATGCTTCAAAAATGATTATTTTAACATCATTTACAAGCTATACAGCAAAAGAATTTGTAAAAAATAATACAGAATTTGGTTTAATTATAATGAAAATTATCAAACCTTTAGATGAAAGAATATTAGAAAATATAAAAGGTAAAAAAGAAATTATTTTTGTAGAATCAAACTATTCTGGTCAATTAGAAAACTATATGACAAAAGAATTATGACTTAAATATATTGACTGACTGAAAATTTCAAATATCAGAAAATATGACTTATTCCCTTTTTATATAGAAGACTTTAATGAATTAATAAAATAATATGAGATCTTGATTAAATAATATACAATGGTGTCCTGGATGTTGAGATACTCTTATAATATGAGCTATAAAAAAAGCATTTGCAGAACTTGGAATAGAATCTCATAATAGAGTTGTAGTTTCAGGTGTATGATGTAGTGGTAAAGCTAGTCAATATATTGATTGATATGCTGCAGAAACACTTCATGGTAGAACTTTACCTTTTGCAACATGAGTTAAATTAGCTAATCCTGATTTAACTGTTATGGCTATGTGAGGTGATGGTGATGGTTATGGTATTTGAGTTGGTCATTTTGTTCATGCATGTAAAAGAGATTTAGATATAACTTATATAGTTATGGATAATGAAAACTATGCACTTACTACAGGTCAAGCAAGTCCTACTACTCCAATTTGAGCAAAAACAAAAACTACTCCAGAGTGAAACACATCAGAACCTTTCAATCCAATTGAAATTGCTAAAAAAGCTTGATGTACTTTTGCTAAAACTGCTGATAGTATTAAATTTGCTGAAATGAAAGATATTATTAAAGAAGCAATACAACATAAATGATTTTCTTTAGTAAATATTCATCAAGCTTGTCCAAGTTTTAAAAGATGGTAA
>CAZCCA010000018.1:7845-8922 GCA_964497215.1 uncultured Candidatus Peribacteria bacterium
TTTAGTGGGACAGTTCAAAATTCTATATATATTTTAAAATATAATTATCATAATTAATTCATATTTTTTTTATCTTTTCTCAAAATAAATCTTTTATTTTATCATCTAAAATAAATAATTCTGATTTAATTATTGGTTTAGTTGTTTTTACTAAAATAGTATCTCATCTAAGTTGTATAGAAACTAAATATTTAGTTATATCTATATTTTTTTCTTTATTAAAAACTTCTATTATACTATTCCACATAGTAGATTTAATAAAAACTTCTTGTTTTTCAACTGATATATTTAATTTCATAAATTAAAACATTACTACAAATTCTCCTTTTACTTTTCATGGAGTATTTTCAAAATAATCTAAAACTTCTTTTATAGTTCCTCTTTTAAATTCTTCAAATTTTTTAGTCAATTCTCTTCAAACAACAATATTGTGATTTTCTCAGAAATATTCTCATAATTCTTTAAGTGTCTTTAATATTCTATGAACAGATTCATAAATAACTACTGTTTCATCTTCTTTTTTATTAGCTTTTCTTTCTACAAGCATTTTAAACAAAGTTTGTCTTCATTTTTTTACTGGTAAAAATCAAAGATAAAGAAAATGATTCATTTGCATTCAACTAGCCATTAAAGCTGTTGTGAAAGCAGTTACTCAAGGAATTGGAACAACTTCTATTCCCTCTTGAATTGCTTCTTTTATGAGAATATATCACGGATCAGAAATTCATGGAGTTCAAGCATCAGAAATAAGAGCTATATTTTGACCTTTTTTTAGTTGTTCTATTATTTTATCTGTTTTTGTTTTACCAGAATGACTATGAAAAGATATAAGAGATTTTTTAATATCATAATGATTTAAAAGAGTTCTACTAGTTCTAGTATCCTCACAAGCAATAGAATCTACATTTTTAAGAGTTTCTATAGCTCTATAAGTAATATCTCATAGATTTCAAATTGGTGTTGCAACTATATATAGCATATTTATTTTGTTAATTTATCTTTAAGAGTTTTTATTTCAAATTCTAGATTTTCTAAAACTTGTTTTGTTTGATTTTTATGTAATTCTAAATTTTTATT
>CAZCCA010000019.1:0-8819 GCA_964497215.1 uncultured Candidatus Peribacteria bacterium
ATATCCTTATTGCGTGAACCATTATATTTATAAAAAAAAATAGTCAAACTTTTTTTGACTATTTTTTTATTTTATTTTTGTGTCATAATTGCAACACCATCCCAATCATCTCAAGGTGGATTTTTTATATAAATTTCACACATATCTAAATATATTTTTCAGGCATCATCTCACTTATTTACTAAAGTAATAAATCTATCTTTTGCTTCATTAAAATTTCTAGATAAATATAGTTTAGTTGCCTTTTCAAATAATTCTTTTATTTCTAATTTTTCATTAGACACTTCTCATTTAATTCATAATAATTCATATATTTTTATAGGAATTTCTTTTCATTTTACTTTTATTCTATCTAAATACCTAAACTCAAAATTTTCTTTTTCTGCTTCATAAATATCCTCACTTGCACAAATATATGTTCAATAAAATTTATTTACTCATTCTAAACGAGAAGCTAGATTTACACTATCTCAAAGAGCAGTAAATTCCATTTTTCTTCATTTTGATCATATATTTCAGATAATTGCATTTCACATATGTATACCTATTCTAGCTTTTATTTCTGAAAATCATCTTTTTGACCATAGCTTATTTAATTCTTTAAGAGTAGATTGTTGCTTCAATGCAGAAACACATATATTATAAGATTTATTTTTATCTTCTCAAAAAACTCACCATAAAGCCATTATTGCATCTCACTCATATTTATTAATAAATCATTTTTCATCCATAATAATATCTGACATACTACCTAGATATTCTCTCAAAAATCAAACTAATTCTTCTGGTGAAAATTTTTCTGATATACTAGTAAATCATTCAATATCTGAGAAAAATATTGCAATATTTTTATTTTCTCAATCTAAATTTAATTTTCATTCTCAAGATAAAATTTCTTTTGCTACATCTTTTGATACATATTCTGAAAGTGCTTTATTTAATTTATCTTTATTTTTATTTTCTATTAAATATTTAACAGTATTTGAAAGTGCTAAAGATAAAATCAATCAAACAAGTAATTCAATTGGAAAATTTAATATTAAAAATGTTTTTAATATTACTATAAGTGGAAAAATAAATAAAAAAATAAAAATAATTGCTATATTACTAAAAAGTAATACATATCAAGAACGACTTAAATTAAAATATATTGATAATAATATAAGTAAAAATAATAAAATATACTCTAAATTTTTATTAAAATATTGTAAATAATTTTTTGTTAAAATTGTATTAATCATATTTGCATGAACATATACTCAAGGTTCAATACCATTTGGTGTATAAAAAATATCTTTAATTCATTGAGCAGTAGTTCAAATTAATACAATTTTATCCTTAAATGAAGTAAATTCTTTAATATTGTTAAATTTATTTTTATCATAAATATCTATAAATGAAAAAACATTACCATTTTTAGTAAAATCATTATTTTTAACATAATTAATTAATAATTCATGTGTTCATTTCCTTGCTAATGGAACTGGCTTTGTGGGTGTAACATAATAAAATTCATTATCAATTTTTTGTTTTAAACTCAAAAAATCTTTATTATATAATAATCAATAATATGCTTTTAAAACATCTATACTAAAATGATTAAATACCTTTCAATCTGTAGTTTTTCAGAAAGGATACAAAGAATATACAACATGATTTAGTTTATCTATTTTTGGTGTAAAAAATCAAGTAGATAAAATAACATCAGAAAAATATGATTTTTTAAAAATCCTTATTTTTTTATTATCCTTATCAGTTGTAAAATAAGAACCAATTATCACATTTCATGCATCTTTTATAGAATTTCTAAATATATTATCAGATTTAGGGTTAGTTTTTTCTGTAAAAATTATATCAAATCATATAACTAGTGCTCAAGCATCTTTAAGGTTTTTTATAACTGGAGCATAATCAGCTCTATCAAATGGAAATCTTCATAGCCTACCATCTTCTAATGTTTTATTATCTATTTCTACAATAACAATATCCTTACTAACTTTTGTATTATTAAAATCATTTTTAATTGAATATAAAACATTTTGTATTTTTTTATTTTGAAAATATAATATTTCAGTTTTACTTAAAAGTATAACCAAAAACATTACAAACAAAGATAATAGTATAGATAATAATATTCTATTTTTTATTATTTTTTTAAACACAATATTTATTTAGTTATTAAAGTATCTTTAACAGTATCTAATTGATTTTTTATTTTTTTGTCAATACTATTTAATGTATCTCAAATATTTAATTTATCAATTTGTTGCTTTATATTATTTCACATACCATTATTTATTAAAAAATATTTAAAATTAATAAATTTATCTTGTATTTTATTTGGTAATTTGTCAAAATTTATATTATTTAAATTTATATTATTTAAAACATCTTTATTTTCATAAAATATTGGAATTATTTTATCTAAATAATCATATTTTTTAGATTTTATAATATTATTTAAATCATAAATACTATTTTCAATTAAATCAACTTTATTTTGCTCTGATGATAATTTAATTAAAGCATCTTTTAGTTCTAATTTCTTATTAAATAATTCTTCATTATTTGGTTGAACAAAATTTAATTTTTGATAATCTGCTAATATTTTATTATAAATTTTTTCTTTTTTAACTGGATTATTTACTAAATTATTTAAATCTAAATTATCTATATCTACTATATCTTTTATATTTTTTTCGAGATTATTTCTTAAATTTATAAATAATTGTTTATCAATCTTTGTATTTAATTCTTCCCAAGTTTTATCTTTAAATTTTGTAATAAACTCTTCTAGAGAAATAAATTTAAAAGTTTTTAAATCTATAGGTTTATCTTCAGTAATAACTATTTTTTTAGAATTATTTTTATTTAAATAAACTTTATGATCAATAACATTTAAATAATTTGAATCTAAGTCAATATTAAATATTGTACCTCTAACAGCAGCTACACTTTCCCTAAATTCTTCATGAAAATATGATCATTGTCACAAAAAAGAAATAACTGTAGACCAACTTTTTCAACTTAATAATTTAAAAGATATATTAATTTTATCTAAATTATCAGTTAAATATAATTCATTAATTTTAATAGTACTATTTCATCATAATCTAGTTACACTTCAATCTCACCATTCTAAAATTAAAAGAGATTTTTCTCATAAAGTTCTAATTGTATCTCATATTTTAATTTTATTTTTTACATCTATCTTTAAAGGCTTTGTATTTATAATTCAATTTCAATTAACTAATATAGCATAAGAATTTCTATCAATAGCACTAAATGATGAATTATATATTCAAAATCATATTATAAAAAAAATAATCAATAAAACAATATATATAAACTTATTTTTGAAATGAGAAAATAAATTATTCTTTAAACTAATTTCATCTTGTGTTTTTCCCATTTTAAGTATTATAAAGAAATAAAATTAAAATTGTATAAAATATTTTAATCATTTTATATAAAATTCTAAAATATACAAAAAATATGAAAAAACAGTATCTATTTCTATTAATGATATGAATAATTCTATATATTTTATATTTAATAATAAATAAAACTTATTATGAATATAAAATTAATAACCACATAGAATATATAAGCCAACTAAATAATGAAATAAAAGAAAAAATAAATGTAGCAGAAGATATAATAAAATATAAAAGTTCATTAGCATATAAAAATAAAATCCTCAAAGAACAACAATCATTTAAAAATAAATGAGAAGAAGTAGTATATTTAACTACTCAATCAGTGTATAATACATATATAAGCAATGAAAAAAATAAAAAAGATATCATACTAGAAACAAACAATAAAAACTCTATAATAGATAATATGTCTATAAAAGAAAAATGGTTCTATTTAATATTCAAAAAAGATACTTACTAAGTAAGTATCTTTTTATAAATCTGAAAAATCAGCAGGTATTTCATCAATATTATTTATATCATTATTATAATTAATATTATTTGGATTAGCAAAAACTTTATTTCATATTTCTTCTATTTTTTGAAAAATTCTCTTTGGCTCAGCATATTGTTCAACATCAAGTCATAACATTCTTCAAAATATTGGAAAAGCAAAAATAACAACTACAGTAACAACTACACCAATAACTGCATATCTAATTGTATTAATAGCTGGTTTAATTTTATCATCTTTTCAACCAGATAAAATTAATAATAAACCTCACCACAATATAAATATTATTGAAAATATTCATGAACCTAAAACAAATAAAGAAATTCATAGTAAAATAAAATCTCAAAAATTCATAGTAGGTCATAAAATTGATGTTGATACAGATTCAGTATAAGCATTTGCAATTTCAATAATCATAATATTTTAATTAAAAACTAATCTAAAACCTTTAAATTTACTCTTTTTTCAATTTTCATTCAAAATAATCTTAATAATGTTCTTATTGAATTAATTGTATTTCATCATTTTCAAATAATAGTTCACATATCATCTTTATTAACTTTTAAAGTTAATAAAATTCATAATTCATCCTCAGTTCTATCTATTTTTATATCTTCTTTATTTTGAACTAAATTAGAAATAATAAATTCTAAAAATTCTATTTCTTTCATAATTATATTATATTTAAAAAATAATATCCTTCAACTTTTAAAAAATTGAAGGATTTTTATATAGTAACATTATTAACTTTCATCAATTTTTCAACTCTTGGAGAAAATTGAGCACCATTTCAAATATATTTCTTAACAGCATCTAAATCTTTTATTTTAAATTCTTTAGATATAGGATTATAAAATCATAATACTTCTTTATAACCATGTTTAGCAGCAGCAGTATGTTCAGTCAACACTACTCTAAAAAATGGCATATTTCTTTTACCTGCTCTAGATAATCTTATTTTTAACATCTTCTAATATTTATAAATTATAGTTTTTTAGTGTAAACCCTAAGTTTAAAATCAAAAATAATTATTTTTAACTATAACTGAAGGCTTATATTTAATTGTTTTTTAAAGTGGTGCCCGGACCGGGAATCGAACCCGGACTTCCGAAGAAACGAGATTTTAAGTCTCGCGTGTCTACCAATTCCACCATCCGGGCATAAGTAGTGACAAGCCAGAAGAACTTGTCCTTATATTTTATATAACTCAGTGCTTTCTTAAAGTTCTAAGACCTTTAGCTGAAACTCTAATTCTATAAACTAATCCTGTTTCTGGATCTCTAATATTTTTATAAAATAGATTTGGATAAAATTTTCTCTTAGTAGCTCTTAAAGAGTGAGATCTATTATTACCAACAGCTGTTTTTTTTCAAGTTATTTCGCAAACTCTAGACATGTTGTTTTAATTATAGTAGTAAAATATAGTAATTATGCTTTAATTTCAACAGATACTCCATTTGCAATAGAAATATCTTGTAATAAAGACATAGTTTTAGCAGAAGGTTCTAAGATATCAATTAATCTTTTATGTCTTCTAATTTCAAATTGTTCTCTAGCATCTTTATTAACAAAAGTTGATCTATTAACAGTAATTTTTTCAATTTTTGTTGGTAATGGAATTGGTCAAACTACATTAGCTCCAGAATCACTAGCAATCATCACAATTTTTTTAACAGCTTCATCTAATAATCTATGATCAAAAGATTTAACAGTTATTCTCATTTTATTTGTAGTTTTTTTTGCAGACATTTTAAATACAGTAATAAATAAATTTTCGTTTTAATATAATCTAATTACTTGGTATTATCTATATTACAAGATAATACCAAACTTATTAGCTTATATTAATAAAGCTTATGCTTTAACTTTAGCAACAACACCTGAACCAACTGTTCTACCACCTTCTCTAATTGCAAATCTTAAACCATCAGTCATCGCAATAGGTTGTTGTAATTTAACAGACATTTGAATGTTATCACCAGGCATAACCATTTCAACACCAGCAGGTAATTCAATATCACCAGTTACATCAGTAGTTCTAAAGTAGAATTGTGGTTTATAACCTTTGAAGAATGGAGTATGTCTACCACCTTCATCTTTAGTAAGTATATATACCTCAGCTTCAAATTCAGTATGACCTTTAATTGAACCTGGTTTAGCTAATACTTGACCTCTTTCAACTTCATCTCTTTGAGTACCTCTAAGTAGAATACCAGCATTATCACCAGCTTGTCCTTCATCTAATAATTTATGAAACATTTCTACACCAGTAACAGTAGTTTTTTGAGTTTCTCTTATACCAACAATTTCAACTTCTTCACCAACTTTAATGATACCAGTTTCAATTTTACCAGTAACAACAGTACCTCTACCTTTAATTGAAAATACATCTTCAATAGGCATTAAGAAATCTTTATCAGTTGGTCTTTCAGGAACTGGTACAAATTCTTCAATTTTTTCAAATAATTCAATAATTGTTTTAGCACCATATTCTTTATCCATATCAGTTGGATTTTCAAGAGCTACTAACCCTGAACCTCTAACTACAGGAGTATCATCACCTGGAAAATCATATTTAGATAATAAATCTCTAATTTCCATTTCAACTAATTCAAGCATTTCTTCATCATCAACCATATCACATTTATTCATGAATACAACGATGTAAGGAACTCATACTTGTCTAGATAATAAAATATGTTCTCTAGTTTGTGCCATTGGCCCATCAGTAGCAGCAACTATTAAAATTGCAGCATCCATTTGAGCAGCACCAGTAATCATATTTTTAACATAATCAGCATGTCATGGACAGTCAACATGAGCATAGTGTCTGTTTTCTGTTTCATATTCAACATGTGAAGTATTAATTGTAATACCTCTTTCTCTTTCTTCTGGAGCATTATCTATTGAAGCAAAATCTCTAATTTCACCTCATAATTTAGATGTTAATACAGCTGAAATTGCTGCAGTAGTTGTAGTTTTACCATGATCAACGTGACCAATAGTACCAATATTCATATGCGCTTTACTTCTATCGAATGCCATAATAATATGTATTAAAATATATAAATAAATTAAAGTATTAAAACTTTAACAGTTTAGTAAAAAAAATCAATTTTTTATTTTCTAGTTTTTCTAACTTTTTTTTCAATCAAAATCAGAGCTCTTCTTAATTTTCTGTGTGTGTGTCCTGTTAATCTAGGCATACTATATTTTGTTAAGATTTATTTGGTATTTTTTTAATTTTACTGTAACTATTTTTACAGCATTTTTTAACCATTTTGTTTCACCTTCAAAACTAATTCTTTCTTGCAGTTTTTTATAATGACTTACTGCTTTCCCAACTTTTCATCAAGTTTTCGGTCATTTCTTATTAACTGCATAGTTCAATCTTCTAGGTCTTTTATTAGCAGGCATTATAAATAAAATTACAATTTAAAATAAATGGTGGAGAATAGGAGAGTCGAACTCCTGACCTCCTGCGTGCAAGGCAGGCGCTCTAGCCAACTGAGCTAATTCCCCAAGGAAAATTTTTTACAAATATAATAAACTAATACGGAGACAGATTTTATTTCAATCCATTTTCTACTCCCTATTTGTTAAGCAAATATTTGCTGACTTGTTTTGTTTAAATAATGGCGGACTCAACGAGATTCGAACTCGCGACCTCTGCAGTGACAGTGCAGCGCTCTAACCAACTGAGCTATGAATCCATTTATAAATGCGAAAGCAGTATATTAAAAAATATCTGATATGCAAATTTTTTTTACTTTTTTTTTATAAAAAGGAATATATTAGCTATATATTCCTTTTATTTTAAATATTTTTTTGAAGAAAGGTATCATGTAAATCATCAAATAAACACAAAAACAAACATTTCTACTATATATATATATGATTCAAAATTAAAAATATACAAATCTGAAAAAGCTTTATTTACATTATCTAAAATAATTATAAAAATTATGTAACTAAGTAAAAATGCAATAAAAGAATATAAACTTCACTGTATAACAAATGGTCAATAAATAAATTTTTTACTTCATCAAACCAATCTTGTTACATATATTTCATCTCTATAATAATAAATAAAATTTCATATTATAGAATATATAATAATAGATATTGATACTAAAAATATTCATATTATAGTATATAATCATATTTGTAATATATCTAATACTTTTATTATACTTGTTATTCTTTGATATTGAGTAGTATAATTTGCAAAATAATCTTTATTATCATCAGACTTTTCTAGTAAATATAATTTATTTTCTATTATTCTATTTAAATCAACATATTTATTTAATTTTATATCTGATAAAATAATAGTATCTGGCAAAGGATTACTTCTTTCTAAAATTTTAACTAATCAAGGTTCTTTTATTCTTATATCATCTAAAATCTCTTCTTTTGTTTTATAATCTATTTTTATATTTAAATCTATTTTTTTTATATCATCTATCAAATCTATAACTTCAATAGAGTTTTTATCATATTTATCATCTAAGTATAAAGATATAGTCATTTTAGAATTTATACTATCTATAAGCTTAAAACTTACATCATGTAATACAATTAATATATTAATAAAAAATATTAATAAAGTTAATACTAAAACAGAAGATATACTTAAAAACTTATTCCTAAGTATATTTTTTACTGAATATTTAGCAATACGTGTTAACATTTTTATTTTTCATTAAAATTAATATTAAAAGTCTATTTAAAAGGTTATTTTTTGCAAACTAAATTTATTAATATTAATTAACAGTATTTTAAAAAATTGTCAATATCATATTTTTTGACCATTATTATAAATATATGATAGTATAATAAGGAATTTATAAAATTAATTGTTTATTATGAGTAATAAAATTGAA
>CAZCCA010000020.1:0-3010 GCA_964497215.1 uncultured Candidatus Peribacteria bacterium
TATAAAATAATTTTTAATTATAAAAATTATAATTAAACTAAAATTATCTTAATAAATATATAAATTATATAATAATGAAAAAAGTATTAACTTGAATAAAATCTACAGGTGACTGAATGCATATTTGAAATTATTTAGGTGCATTTAAACCTTTTTTAGATTTAGCTAAATGAAAAAAAGCATATATTTTTATAGCTGATTATCATTCTCTTACTTCTGTGCATGATGCTGAAACTTTAAAAAGAAATAAACTTAGACTTTTAAAAGAATATTTTGCTTTATTGCCAAAAGATACTGACATAGTTGTATTTGAACAATCAAAGGTAAAAAGGATAAATGATATTACATGGATACTTTCAAGTGTTACTCCTTACTCTATGATGCTTAGGGCTCATAGTTTCAAAGATAGTCAAAATAAAAATAGTGAAATAAATATGGCAACTTTTAATTA
This sequence comes from uncultured Candidatus Peribacteria bacterium, assembly GCA_964497215.1. Taxonomy (GTDB): domain Bacteria; phylum Patescibacteriota; class Gracilibacteria; order BD1-5; family UBA6164; genus UBA6164. The sequence goes on from CAZCCA010000020.1 coordinate 452, forward strand.
TCCTATATTGATGACTAGTGATATTATTACTTATGATATAGATTTGGTTCCAGTTTGAAAAGATCAAATTCAACATCTTGAGTTTTCTAGAGATATTGCAGGAAATTTTAATAAGGTTTATAATACTAATTTGTTTAAACTACCAAATCATCATGTAGAAGAAAATGTTCAAATTATACCATGAACTGATGGTAGAAAAATGAGTAAGTCTTATAATAATTTTATATGAATTTTTGATTCAGAGAAAGTATTGAAAAAAAAGATAATGTGAATAGTTACTTGAAGTGAATCTTTGGAACAACCAAAAGATCCTGAAAAGTGTAATGTTTTTTCTTTAATAAAACTTTTTGCTTCAAAAGAAAAACAAAATGAAATAGCTAAAAAATATAGAGAATGAAATTATGGATATGGTCATGCAAAACTTGAACTATTTGATATAATTTTAGAATATTTTAAGGAAGCAAGAAAAAGATATGAAAGTTTTGAAAATGATATGAGTTATATAGAAAGAAAATTAGAAGAATGAAATAAAGAGGCTAATAATATGGCTAATATAAAATATGAAGAAATGATGAAAGTAGTATGATTATAAAATTTATATAATAATGTTTAAAAGTAGTAATAGAAAATTACTACTTTTTTATTGTTAAAAGTTTTTAACATGTGGTTTTTACTTATATTAAGCCAATTTATAAATATATTTTATTTAAGTATTATTTATTTTTGACTTTTTGCTTTAAATAGATAAAGTAAAAAATAACAAAATACTTTAAATTAATAAAGTGATTTTTTAATAGTTTTTAACATTTTTTAACAATGAAAAAAAAGGAATTAGAATATGAATTAGAAAGTATTACAGAAGTTTTATCAAAAATAAATTCAAAAGATAGAGTTTTGGATTTTTTATTAGATTTAATGACTGAAAAAGAAATGCTAGAATTTTCTAGGAGATTTGAAGTTGCAAAAATGCTTGATCAAGGTATTTCATATACTAGAATTGAAAAGAAAACTGGTATGAGTTCTACTACTATTGCAAGAATTTCAAAAGCTTTAAAATGAAGTAATATGTGATATATGAATGCAATAAATATAATTAAATGAGAATACTAAAAAAAGAATAACAATTTTGTTATTCTTTTAATTTTTTCTAATATATTCTATATCTAGACTTTCTCATTTAAATCTAAAAATATCTGATGTTTTGTTATTTGGAAGATTTCATGTATTTTTTCATATAAATTTTATTTTATTTTTTTCTAAATAATAATTAAATTCTTCTTCAATTTCTTTTGCTGAGTATATTTCTGGTTTATTACTTAAATTAGCACTTGTTAAAAACATAGGTCAGTTTTCTTTTAATACTTTATTTTGTATCTCATTATGAGCTACTCTAAATGCAAATTCTTTATATATATCTCTATTTATAAATTCATTATTATCTTCATCAATATAATTAATCCATAGCTTTAGTAAGTTAGAATTAGTTAATATTGTAAATGGTTTTTTATATTCTTTTAAAAAATCTATTTGTTTTTGATTTAATTCAGTATTTTCTTCTAACCATTTAAAATCTGGAACTAAAATTGCTAATGGCTTATTTAGGTTTCTTTTCTTTATTTTATATATTCAACTATATGATTTTAAGTTATGTATTGGGCAAGCTATTCAATAACATGTATTTGTTGGTAATATGTAAATCATAATTTTATTTAATAGGGTTAGATAATGGAATTCAAATTTTTCTTGGATATTTTATATGTGTTTTTGAAATTTTTTCAATTAAAACTATAGTTCTTTCTTGTTTGGCAAGAGTATAATTTTTTACTTTTAGTATTTTTGCTCATAGTTTAGATAATGCTTTTTTAGCTGATTTCAATTCTTCTTTATCATTAAGTTTATATGCACAAAATATTCATCATACTTTTAATAATGGTATTACATATTCTAAAAGAGTAGGAAAATATGCAGTTGCTCTACTTGTTACATAATCAAATTGTTCTCTGTATTGTAAGTTTTGACCTATTTCTTCAGCTCTTCAGTTTAGAGTAGTTATGTTATTTAGTCATAATTCTTCTACAAATCAATCAATAGCTTTTAGTTTTTTACCAACTGAATCTATTCAAGTAAATTTTACTTCTGGATTAATTATAGCTAGTGGTATAAGTGGAAATCATCATCCTGTTCACATATCTGCTACTTTTCATTCTAGTTCTATAAATATATTTAACATAATAGAATCAATAAAATGTTTCTCTATGATTCAATCTTTATCTCTAATAGCTGATAGATTTATTTGTGAATTTTTTTTCATGAAAATATCTAGAAATTTTTCAAATTTTTCTAATTCATCTTTTTCTAATTCTATTTTATATTTTTTGAATAACTCTTTCATTTTATTATTTCATTTTTAAACTATTTTATAGGATAACTATCTTATTTATTAAGTCAATATTTTTTATATTTACAAAAAGATATAAAAAGTATATAAACATTTGCAATCAATAGTATTTTTTATATAATATCAATATTATTATTAAAAATATTATATGACTACACTTA